>JBGTKH010000408.1:0-5606 GCA_041744735.1 Pirellulaceae bacterium
CCATGCGCGATGGCGATGATCTGCACCACGTCTTCCGTGACGCGATAAACAACGATGTACGGAAACCGCTTCATGAGATAACGGCGCGTGCCGTGCAGGTAACTGGCCCAGCGCTCGGGCGTCTGGCGAATGCGCTCGATGGCCACGTCCAACTCATCCATAAACGCTTGGGACGCCGAGAGGCTCCGCTGTTCGTACCACTCGCGTGCTTCGCGTGCCTCAATGATGGCTTGGGGATGAAGGTCAATCGCGCGAAGGTCCATCCGATAGTCCTAGGATCATGCGTCGAGCTTCCGGCCACGGAACGGCCGTAACGGTGCCATTGTCGAGTTGCTCGATGCGCTGTTTGATTTCCGCATCCCAAGCGGCGTCGATGTCGTGATCGGCATCTGTGTCCAGGCTCTCGATGAGCCATGCGGCTAATTCGGCCCGCTCGGTGTCTGGAAGTTGGAGCGCGTCTGCGTAGAGTTTTTGGGTCGTTGTGTTCATGCGCGAAATCTAAACGATCACGGTCGTCAGCGCTTGGAATTCGGGGTGGTGGCGGATGGGGTCGAAGTCGGGTTCGTCGGGGACCATGTCGCGGTAGTTGCTGTCGATGTCGAAAGCGCGGGCCAGATAGCCGACGGCCAGCTTGGCGTTTTTGGCCAGGCTCCAGTAGCAGGCCAGGTTGTAGTGAATGATCGCCTGGTTCGGATCGACGGTCAGCGATTCTTCCAGCGATTGGATGGCCAGATCGAGCCGGCCGGTGCGTTTGTAGCACCAGCCCAGTGCCAGCCAGATGTGCACGTTTTCACCGTCCAGTTCCGCGGCGGCTTGCAGCGGCTCGATCGCGTCCTTGTACCGCTCCATGACCCGCAGCGATTGGCCTTTCAGATACAGCACGTGAGCGCGGCGGCCGGGCGTGCCTTCCAATTGGGACAGCGTATCCAGCGCCCGCAGCGCCAATTGATCGCGCGACTGGCGCCGCAGCGGCCACTGGTCCGACAACACCATGAGCAAGTCGAGATATCCCTCGACCTCGCGGAGCAGTTGCTGCCGGCGGATGCGCTGATGATCAGCCACGGGCTCGACCTTTCCTTGGATGGTTTTCTTGGTCGGGCATCCTTCGAATCAAGTCGATGGATGCCGAATTCAAGTGTCCATTGTAACTTGCAACACAAGAGGCCCCAAGGGTTGGACCTCCTAGCAATCATAATCGACGAAGCGATCGTTGGTAGAGTACTGGAAATTGAACTTTGAGAGAATCCGAACCGGTAGCGGGCGGGGCGCAGATGCGGTAAGATTTTGGATTCAACCGGATGTGTGGTGGCGAACATCCGAAATTCCTAAAGCGGCGACGAGTCGCCGCACGCCCCAGGACGAGCCACCCTCAAGAAAAGAATCACGCGACCAAACCGGCTTCCTGCTGGAAGTTTTCTACGAGGGATTTGGCGGGCACGGCCAGCTTGAGCACGGGGGCGAATTCCGCGAACTCGGTGTCGATCTTCGCCAGGAATTTCAACAGCGCGGGTTCGTTGCCGCAGACGCGCTCATAGACCGTCTCGAATTGCTCGCGTTCGCTCCACGACGGGTCGTGAGCGGCGGGCAGCAGCGACGACAAGCCCACGGCCAAACGGCTCGGATCAGGTTTCGCTTCGGCCAGTAGTTGATCAAGATCGGCGTGCGTTTCGATCAGTTTGGCGAATGCTTCGGGCAAACGCCAGTTGCGAGCCATGATGCCGGCGGCCTCGGCATGCGTCCAGCCGAATCGTTCCTGTTCCAGTTCCGAGAGTCGGCGGCGGCCCGCGTCGCGGCCTTCGAGCAGTGCGCGATACTCGTTCGGCAACTCTTTGGCCAGCAGCGGCACGGCCATGTCTTGCAAGAGGGCGGCGGCGAACAGGTCTTCTGTTTCCTTTAAACCCAGCACCTTGCCCATCGCCCGCGCGAACAGCCCGCGGCGCAGCGAATCCTGCCACAGGCTCTTCAGATCGAACGGCCCGCACTTCGGATTCGGCATCAGACTGAACACGGCGCTCCACAGGGCGAAGTTCTTGATCGTGCGGATGCCGACCAGCGTGATCGCTAGTTTGACGCTGGAAATCTCGCGAGAGAATCCGAAGTACGACGAATTCACAAACCGCAACACCTGGCCCGTCAGACCCGGGTCGGCTTCGATCGGCACGGCGAATTCGGCCGGGCCGTTTTCCGGGTCTTGAGAAAGTTCCAGCAAGCGGACGGCGCTCTGCGGCAGCGCCGGCAACTGGGCATTTGCCAGAAGTTTTTTCAGGTCGAAAGTGGCGTTGGCGGTGGTCATTGTATGGATACCCCTAGGATCGGAATAACTGATTCAGCGGGGACGAGAGGATCTCGTCAAGGTTGCGCATCTGGTCTTCCCTGCTGAAACGTAGGACGCAGCGTGATGCGCGGCAAACGAACCCGTGAAACTTGTCGTGAAAATCGTGCGACAAGATCAAAACGTCATCCGGCCGCGGCTGTCTAAGTGTCGTCGCCGCCCAGTCTTGCTTTGTGTTGTAAATCAACAACGGTCAAACGGCGATCGGTTGACAAACGGAAACGTTCGGCCGGGGACCCGCGGCTGCCTCCTGAATCGCCAAGTCGAATGGCCATTGGCAATTAACGTGCGACTAGCTTGCAGCAAGTCACAACGGCGGGCGTTTGGTCCGGCGCTTGCAAAACATTGGCTTGCCGGGCGCTCGTGGCGTCGCGCCCTGCATTCATTTCTTCGTCTGCGAGCTTACCGTGCGCGGATTTCTTGCCTCATTGTTGTTTGCGATCGCGCTGTTGTGTGTCATGTGGATTGCTGGTTCGCATGCGGTGCGCGACGCGAGGATGCCGTCTGTCGCTGCCTCGCCGCCGTTGACCGCAAACGCAGACTCGTGGCGGCGTACCGTGAACGGTTGGGAACGGATGAGTGATTGGCCGGCTGGACCGCAGGCGGTTTCTTCCGATGAGCGGACGCTGCGTGTGCATCCGCTGGTCGTCGGCGCGCTGGAACTGTTCCTTTCGCTAGCTGCCTTGATGGCGTGGCCCTATTCGCGATTGGATGCTGTGGTGCAGCCAACGTAGGACGGACGCCCTCGTCCGCCTTGCCGAGGCGGACGGACGAGAGCGTCCGTCCTACAAGGTGTTGTCGCGTCGTTCGGACGAAACAAAAGATAAGAGGCAAGAAAATCAAAAGATTCGTGTACGAAGCTGGTCGTGGGATCGCACTATTAGAGTTGTAACGGCGGGCCGCGGAATTTCATGCGCTGCCGGTTGCCCTCGACCCTTACGACCAGGAATCGACGCCATGCGACTGACTCTTCGAACGATGCTGGCTTACTTGGATGACATTCTTGAAGCCGGCGATGCACAGGAAATCGGCAAGAAAATTGAGGAAAGCTCGTTTGCCAGCGGATTGGTCCATCGCATCCGCAGTTCGATCCGGCGGCTGCGTTTGGGCGCTCCGAAGCTGGAAGGCAAGGGGATGGGGCTCGATCCGAACACGGTGGCCGAGTATCTGGACAACACGCTGCCCACCGATCGCGTGCCGGACTTTGAAAAGGTGTGCCTGGAGTCCGACGTGCATCTGGCCGAAGTGGCGTCGTGTCATCAGATTTTGGCGTTGGTGCTGGGTGAGCCGGCAGAAGTCAGTCCCACGTTGCGAGAACGTATGTACCGTGTTGGCACATTGCCGACGGAGGGTGAACCGGCCAAGGTCGCACCGGCCAGCGGTCTGGCGGGCACCGCGGTGCAGGCCGATGTGGCGGCCGAAACGCCGGCTGCATCCGCTGCTGCATTATCCGAGGCACCAGCGCCGAAAGAAAAGGTCGCCCGCGCAAAACCTGAAATCCCCGACTACCTGCTGCAAAGCCGTCGCAAGCCGATTTGGCCGTTGGCGGTCACGGTCATTGTGGCGTTCGTTTTGGCTGCCGTCGCACTGTTGGCGATGGGCCCGCTAAATTCCAGTCATCCGCTGTTGGCGCTGTTTTCCGGCGGCGCGCCGGAAGACGTTTCGCCGGGTCCCGAATCTCCGCCCGCCAACGGCCAGCCGTCCAATGGCGATAAGAAAGTCCAGCCACAGCCGGTGCCGGGCAATGGCAAAGGCGGCGGTTCCACTACGGTAACTCCGCCTGCCGATGAGCCGGAAAAAGGGAATGGCGGGGCAACCCCGGCCGTGCCCGCGCCGCCAGCGGAAGTTACTGAACCGAAAGCTCCTGTCGAACCGCCTCCGCCCGACGCAGGTACGCCCAAGGCTGGTCCGCTTGATCCGACGGAGCCGCTGCCTGGGCCGGTGCCTCCCGTTGAACCCGTCACCCCGCCCGCCACGGAAGTCAAGCCAGTCGAGCCAGGTCCCGCAACCGCCACGGTAACGGACATTGCACCGCCGGGTGTCGAAGTTCCGAAACCTGAGACGCCTGTGCCGGCGGTCGACATGGGCCGATACATCTCCGTCGAGCAAGCACTGTTGTATCAGGATACGAAGTCCAAGGAATGGTACCGCTTGCCGTCGAACGCGCCGTTGGTCTCCGGTCAGCGTCTGCTTGTGCTGCCCACCTACCGGCCGCAGATCGCGTTGAATTCGGGCGTGCAGGTGACCTTGGCCAACGAGTCCGCCTTGCAACTTCGAGCGCCCGGCGAGCGCGGCGTGTCGGGGCTGGTGATTGAATACGGCCGAGCACTGCTGGCGACGCCGGGCAAGCCGGGACTGCAGATCGGGCTGCAACTGGGCGAGCGTAACGGCACCGCGACATTTGACGACGCCGATTCGGTCCTGGCCGTCGAAGTGCGGCGCTATCGCCAGCCGGGCAGCGATCCCGAATCTGAACGCGCACACACGATCGTTGAACTGTGGACCGTAAATGGTCAGATTGCCTGGGAGGAAAACGGCCAGATGGCGACGATCGATATCGATCACATGCGATTGCTGGTCGACGATCAGGCCGGGCGGACAGACCCCGTTACGGTATTGCCCGAATGGATCGTCTCGCGAACGCTGACCGGCATCGACCGCATCGCGTCGCTGGACTTAGAGACCAAGTTGGTGCGGGACCGCTCGGTGCTTCTCACCCTGCTGGAACAAGCGCAAGACCGCAAGGTTGAAGTTCGCGCGCTGGCCATGCGATGCTTGAGTTATATGGACTATCACGAACCGGCGATTGCCATGCTGAATGATGAGTCGATGCGTTCTAACTGGGCCGCTCAATACGATGCGTTTCAAGACGCCTTGGCCCGCAGCCCGCAATCCGCCGCTCAGCTTCGCGCCGCGCTGGAAAAGGCGCGCAAAGACGACGCGGCGGCACTGTATCGGCTGATGTGGGGTTATAGTCCGCAGCAATTGGAAACCGGCGGCGCGGCCCAGTTGGTCGAATACTTGGACCACAGCTCCATGGACTTTCGCGTGTTGGCGTTCCTTGATATTTGGCGCATCACCGGCTCGCCGCAACTGTATCGGCCCGAGTACACCGAAGTACGCCGCAAACCGCACGTGCTCCGCTGGCGCGAGCGTCTGGGCGAGGGCTCGATCGTGTACAAGACGCCGCCGACCAGCGTCCCCGCGCGCGGCGTGCCCGAAACTCCGCCGTCACCCGACACACCCGCCCCCGGTTCGCCATAGTGGTTGTGAC
>JBGTKH010000409.1:0-14667 GCA_041744735.1 Pirellulaceae bacterium
CCATCGCCAACTCTTCAGCCTTCTTTGTCAACATCGCATCCATGCGTCAGTCTCCATGAAATAGGGAATCTAGGGGAATATCCGATTTCCCCGACTGACACAAGATTTCTTACAGGGCCATCGTCTGTCAACAGGAAGGCGAGGCCGCCCGCGCCGCGGGGAACGAAGCCTCCGCCCGCCAGTCCTTCGAGGACGCTCGCCGCTTCGTCGAGGAAAGCCTTCGGATCAAGCAGGCCCGCAACAGCAAGCCGGACGAAGCGAATTCGTTGGGCCAACTCGCCCGCATTCACCTGCTTCTCAGCGACCTCGCAGCCGCCGAGCGTCACGCCCACGCCGCCCGCGAGATCCGCGAGTCCCTCGGCCTCAAAGAGGTCTGGCACGATTACAACACGCTCTCAGAAATCGCCCAAGCGAAAGGCGACACCACAGCCGCCGCCGAGTGGACCATGAAACGCGACGACATGCTCGCGGAACTCAAACGCCGCGCCGGCGGTGGGGGCGGACTGCCCGCCCAACTGCTGCAAGCGTGCCAGGCACTGATCCTCGCCTGCGCCCGCGCCGGTTTCGCCGACGAAGAACTCGGCCCCGCCGAGCAAAACGCCCTGGCCCAGCTCGCCCAACTCCCAGCCCCCTTCCCCGACTTCGCCGCCTTCCTCCACCAACTCGCCACCGGCACCCTTCCCCCCATCCCCGCCTCCCTGCCCCCAGAACTCGCCCAACTCCTGCAGCCCCTCGTCGAGGCGCTCCAGTCGGGCGATTAGCACGAATGAGTCATACGCGAGACAATGGACGACAGTGCGTCCCACACCAGCTCCACGCACAGGTTTTGATGTCGCGAGTTTTTTCCTACCGCGAAGCGGTTTCACAACAAAGCCCAGGGTCGCGGCGCTTCGCCGCGCACACTGGGGTGCGTTAACCGCGAGGAACGTCAACCCCAACGGGGTTCTACAAGTTTGTAGAACCCCGTTGGGGTTCGGAACTCACTATTTCGCTTCTGACCCAGGGTGCGCCGCTGCGCGGCGACCCTGGGCTATGTTGTTAAACGCCTTCGGCGTAACCACGCTACGGCCAGGGAATAGATCGGACGTTTGGTGGGCAATTGGACGTACGCAAACCTCATGCGCCTACCCCTCAGCTCCCGCTGACGCCGATGAGCGAATCGCATTCGGGGACGGACGACAGCACACATTCGGCCGGATCGCTGCCGGATGCTTTCACTGCGGCAATTAGTTTGGGCAGATCGTCTGCACTGGCGACGATGCTGGTGCCGTCCGGACTCCACGCCACGTGCTTGCCGGCGTATTTGGTGAGTTCGTCGAGCGGAAACTGTTGTCGGTTGTTCAGAAACTCTCGCATGTCCATGGTCGTAACTCATGGCCGACGTTGTTACTTCTTCACCGCTTTGCTCCAGTCGCGGCGTTGGCGGGAGCTGCGGATGTCCATTTTTTGGCGGTATTTGGTGACGGTCCGCCGGGCGACGTTGAGGCCCTGTTCTTTGAGCTTTTTGACTAGCTCGTCGTCGCTGAAGGGGTGCTGCTTGTCTTCCTTGTCGACCAGCTCTTGCAGCTTGATGCGGATGATGTCCCAGGCCACCTCTTCGCCATCGTCGCTGGTGGTGCCGCCGACGAAGAATCGCTTCAGCGGGAAGATGCCGCGCGGCGTTTCGATGTATTTCTCGTCCACGGCCCGGCTGACTGTGGTGACGTGCACGCCCACCTTGTCGGCGATCTGCTGCATCTTCAGCGGCTCGATGAACTCGGGGCCCTCGTCCAGGAATTTTGTTTGGTGATCGACGATGGCTTGCGAGACTTTGGTCAACGTGCTGCGGCGCTGCTCGATGCTCTCGATCAGCCACTGGGCCGAATTGATCTTGCGTTTGATAAACTCGCGTTCTTCCGCGGTGGCCTCGCCGCTGATCAAACGCTGGCGATAGTAGTTGCTGATCCGCAGGCTGGGCGTGCGGTCGTCTTCCAGCACGATGCGGTACGTGCCGTCGTCGTCTTGCACGACGGCCACGTCGGGCGTGATCCGGGGGACAAACTTCTCGGCGAATCCGGCGGCCGGCTTGGGGTTTAGTTTCCGCAACTGTTCCCAGGTCTCTTGAATGAGCTCGATCGAGTAGCCCGTGGTGCGCTCGATCAGCGGCAGGCGGTTGTCCCGGAGATCTTCCAAATGGCCGGAGATCAGCGTCTTCAGTTCGTCGTAATACGGCATGTCGGGCGTCAGTTGCAGCAGCAGGCACTCGCGCAAATCGCGGGCCGCGACACCGACCGGGTCGAGCTGCTGCACGACCTCCAGCGCACGATGAGCCAACGCCAATTGTTCGGGGCCGGCGTCAGGAGGCAGCAGGTCTTCCAGACTGGCCTTCAAATAGCCGCCGTCCTTCGGGTCGAGCGTCGAGATGATGCGTTCGGCCATCCGCCGAAGGGCCTCATCCAGTTCCAACTCGCCCAACTGATGCAGCAGGTAATCGTGCAGCGATTCGGGCCGGTCGACCAGATTGGCCAGAGCGTCGTGCTTGCGGTTCGCGTCGTCTTCGATCCGTGTGGCGGAAGTCCGCGGGCGTTCGTCGAAATACTCGGGGAGTTCTTGATCCAAGTTCAGCAGCCGCTCGAAATCCTCCGCGTTATTATGAGCCCCGTCGACGACGAGTTCCTTTTCGTCGGCCGTCGGCGCGTCGGGGTTTTCGCGTTCTTCCGGCTCGTCGGGCAGCGAGGGATCCTCTTCCTGCATTTCGAGCAGCGGATTCTCGTTCATCTCCTGCTCGATCCGCTCCTGAAGCGCCATGATCGGCAACTGCAAGATCTCCATGGACTGGATCATCCGTGGAGCCAGCTTCATGGTCTGGACTTGCGTGGCCTGCATTCCGAGCGAAAGTCTCATGGGGCGCTTTGAGCGATCTCCGGTTGATGATTCTGATACAGTGCTAACATCGTGTTGCGGATTAGCTTTGGGTGGCTGGGGCTGAGTCTGCGAAGCCCCAGTGCGTCGCAAGCTGGGGCTTCGCAGACTCAGCCCCAGCCAGCCTTGCCTTTCAAGCTTACCTTTTCTGTTCCATAACGGCGTCGATGATCCGTCGTTCTAAAACTTCTGCCGGCCCGAGAGCGCGTCGGCCAGGATCTCTTTGTTCGTGTATTCCAAAATGCTGCCAGTGGTGATGCCGCGGGCCAGCCGCGTGATTTCGACCGGCATCTCGGCCAGCAAGTTGGAAATGTGCAGCGCGGTGCCGTCGCCTTCGACTGTCGGGTTAGTGGCCATGATGATTTCCTTGAACGAGCCGCCGCGGACTCGTTCGACCAGCTTTTCGATCGTCAACTGATCCGGGCCGATGCCTTCTAGCGGCGCGATGCGGCCGAGCAGCACGTGATACAAACCGCGAAATGTTGCCGCTTGTTCCAGCGCCATCACGTCGCGGGGTTGTTCGACCACGCACAATACGCCGCGATCGCGTTTCGGATCGCGGCAAATGTTACACTCCTCACCTTCCGACAAATTGTAACAGGTGCGGCAATACCGCACGTTTTCGCGCACATCGCGAATCGCATCCGCCAACGCCAGCGCCTCGGCCTTGTTCACGCGCAGCAGATGGTACGCGATCCGCTCGGCCGATTTGCGGCCAATGCCCGGCAGCTTAGCCAGCTCCTCGATAACCTTTGCCACCGATTCCGTAAGCTGAGCCATGATTAGGCTTCGTCGTCCTGGCCACCGGTGATTTTCGAAATGGCTTCGTTCAAACCGGGGACGTCCAAGTCCTCGGTCAGCGACTTCATCGCGTCGACGTGCAGTTGCTTGGCTCTGGCCAGTGCTTGGTTGACGGCGGCGGGCACCAGGTCTTCGATCATTTCGCGTTCGCCGCGTTCGACCAATGCGGGTTCGATCTTCAGCCGCAGCATTTCGCCGAGGCCGTTGACTTCCACTTCGACCATGCCGCCGCCGGCGCTGCCCGTGGCCCGCTTGGTTTTCAGTTGATCGTTGAGGGCGTGCATCTTGCCGCTCATCTGCTGAGCCTGCCGCATCAGCGACGTGAGATTCGCTAGTCCTTTAAACAAAGTTCGGTCCTCCTTTGTCGGGTAACTGTAGGACGGACGCCCTCGTCCGTCCTTGTCGCAAGACGGACGAGGGCGTCCGTCCTACAGTTCTGCACCGACTTTTCTCCGTTCTCAGCTTTCCTCGCCCGTTTCGACTTCAGCCGCGGTCATAAGCGACTCGTCCAAATCCACAATCTCGGCGTCGAACAGTTCGATCGCCTTATGGACCAGCGGATGTTTTTCCTTGTCCCGCATCCTTTGCCGTTTGGAAACGACCGGCGGCCGGTGTTCTGCCGGTCGCTGCTGGCCCGGCACGACCTCGAAATCGATTCGTACCTGCCGGCCCGTGAGCCGCGACAGGGCTTGTTCGATTCGCTGCTTGCGGTCGGGTCGCTCGCAAGCTTCCTTATCATACTGCGCTCGGAAGCTAACGACCAGTCGATTTGGCCCGGAAATTGCTAAGCGGTCGCAGCGGCCGGCAAAGTCCGCGGTCATATCTCCCAACTCTGCGAGCACTTGCTTCCAGACATCGTCCAACGACTGAGCAGTCAGTTCGAGTTGTCCCGGCGGTTCGGCTGGCGAGTCTGCGGGGGCTGTGACGGGCTGGTCACTTTTTTTTTGCGCGGGAGCAGGCGAAGGAGGCGCTTCGGACGGCGGGGATGACGAAGCGGCAGGCGGTGCAGTTGAAGTCGCGGGCGGCGAGGAAGGCACCGGCCGCTTCGGAGCAGCCGCTGCCGGGGGCGACGGGCGACGAGCGCGAACAGCGCTCGTCGAAACGCCATCGCGCAAATCGGCGACGAGCGTCGCCAACTGATCGAGATCTTCCAGCTTGCAGATCCGCACTAGCGCCACTTCGACTAGTGTCCGCACTTGTGTGCTCTGCCGCAGACGCATCACGGTTTGGTCCAGAATCTGCGCGATCGCCAAGATCGTTTCTAGTCCCAAGCTTTGGCCAGCCGATCGCAGTTGCTCGTAATCCGCCGGTGCACAATGCAGCAGCATGTCGGACGGGCAGCCAACAACGGCAGCCATCATGTCGCGAAAGTAGCCGAGCAGTTGTTCGGCCAGTTGTCCAACGTCAACTCCTTCACTGACCGCTTCATCGAGCTCTCGCAGCGCGGCGGCCGCGTCGTTGGCCAGCAGTTGCGCCGCCAAGCTGCTCAGCCGGCCGCTGTGGGCAGTGCCGAGCATCGCGTGCACGTCGGCAGCGGTGATCTTGCCGCCGCAGAAAGACAGCAATTGTTCAAGCAGCGATTGACTGTCGCGCATCGAACCGCCGGCGCGGCGCGCGAGAATGTGTAGAGCCTCGTCGTCCGCGGCGACCTTTTCACTCTGCACGATGTGCCGTAGCCGCTCGATGATCGCGTTCGTCTCGACGGGAGCAAAGTCGAATCGCTGGCAGCGTGACAGTACGGTAATCGGAATCTTTTCCGGGTCCGTCGTGCAGAAGATGAACTTGACGTGCTCGGGCGGCTCTTCCAGCGTCTTCAACAGCGCGTTGAACGCCGGCGTGGTCAGCATGTGTACTTCGTCGATGATGTAGATCTTGAAGCGTGCCCGGCTGGGGCGCACGTTGACGTTCGAGCGAAGCTGGCGAATCTCGTCGATGCCGCGGTTGCTGGCGCCGTCGATTTCCAGCACGTCCACGTCGTCGCCCGAAGCGATGCCTTGGCAGATGTCGCACTCGTTGCAAGGAGCCGGCGTCGGGCCGTTTGCACAGTTGAGCGCCTTGGCCAGAATCCGCGCCGTCGATGTCTTGCCCACTCCGCGGGCACCGGTGAACATGTACGCATGGCCGACGCGGTTCGTGTTGATGGCGTTGCTGAGCGCTTGGGAAACTTGACCTTGGCCGACCAGTTCCTCGAACGACTTTGGCCGATAACGGCGAGCGACGACGACGTATTCGCCTTGCTTGGCATCCGCTGCAGCAGCTTGGTCGGCGAGAGGATCGTTTGACATGGCTACCTGTGGCCGCCTGAACGCGACAGTCCGTTTGAAGGGCGTCCGAAAAGTCCAAAAGCGGCGACGAGTCGCCGCACTCCACATGAAAAAAGGCTGCCGCCGAGCGGCCCTCGCACAAGAGTACCCCGCTTAGGGCTGCTCCGGTTAAGGCCTGACCCGGTTCACGGCTCCCCTTTGCGAGGGCCACTCGGCGGCAGATGCTCGCCCAGCAATGGATCAGTTGTACGCTGTGGCGCGGGTAGCGTCAAAGGGGCGACGGTAGCCGAATTCGCCAGAATTTGGTTTTCGAGGTCAACACGAGACGGGCCAAATTCTGGCGAATTCGGCTACACCCGGTTTGGCGTTAATTTGCTCAATCGTCACGGCGTCGGAGATTGACGTTGGGAGGTGTGTGAGATTCCGCGTACCAATTCTTCCAGGCATCTTTGTCGTAGCGGAAATCCTCACCCGTCAAGACTCGCAGGGCTTCGAGAACGCCCTGATTGGGAATGTCTCGCTCGACGACCTGGGGCTTGCCGCCCATGCTCAATCCGCCGGGGCCGGCATTGGAAAATGCCGCGCCGATCCCCATGCCGCCGGACGAACTGAGCACAATCTTGTGTTTGGTAGAGAGTGCTTCGATGAGCGGCCGCACGGCCGACCGATCGTTCATCCGCGCCAGCCCTACGCCCGCGCGATTGATCGTCACGTTGCTCTTGGGGTCGGTCGCCTTGGTCGCTTGTTCGAGCACCGACACAAACGCCTTGACCGCGTGAACTGGCGCACACTCGACGAGTTGATCGAGACAGGCGTCGCGCACGGCTTCGTCATCGTCGTCCAGCGCCCGCTTGATGAGGGCCGCGCCGCCGGCGGAGTGCGGCAACTTCCCCAGTACTTCGATGTACAGCAACTTCATCTGCCGCAGTTGCTCGTCCTCCAGCATTTCGCCCAACGCCATCGCGGCCATCGGGTCGCGAATCGCTTTGATGTTGGCGATCGCTTCCTCGCTGCGTTTCTTGCCGATCCAACTGCGCCACATTTTCAGTTTGCTGCGCCATTCCTTCTGGGCCAGTTCGGCGTCGCGCTGCATTTGTTCCAACGCAACTTCCTGCCGCAGCCGCCATGCGCCTTGATAACGCACCTCGCCTTGGCTGATCCGATAGTCGTCGGCTTTCACCCAGCGGCCGTCGAGGTTGCCGTATCCCAACGCGCGCCGGGCGTCGGCGTGATTGGGGTCGCGGACGATCGCCGCTTCCAGATGAAAATCCCGTTGAGCGGTCAGACCGTTGGTGCGGCACCATTCGGACATCTTCCAATGCCCATCGGCCGTGTTGGGCATCTTCAGCAGCCACTGTTCGTAAGCGAGTTCGGCTGGCGACTTGACGACGACCTGTTCGACTTGAGTCTTGTCGAGTGTGACCTGGCCCCCGGCGGGCGTTTGGACGACGTAGATTTCGCGCGGCGCTTGCTCTGGATTTAGCAACTCCCCTTCGATCCGTCCGCCGCTGGACAGCACAAACACGTCGGCCCGCAGCGTCGCAGGATTTAACGCCAACAGCAGCCCGGCCGTCCAAAGATATCGTTGCCTCTTCATATTCCCTCCACGGACGAAGCGCCCGCCGCGCGAACTGGGGTCGTGCAATTGTGCGTGCCGTCCCAGAATCACGCCACGCTATCTAGTATACGAGCCGGTCGGTGTGAGGCAATGAATTGGGGGTCGCCCGTTGCGGGAAAGCCGCACGACGGTAAATATGGAGAATCGACTCCATCGCGACAACGGGGAGGCGGTGGCTGGAAAACCCTCCAGCCTCCGCTTTACCCACTCAGAATTTGGACGGTCGTGAGTTGACCTCCAAAACCAAATTCTGGCGAATTCGGCTACAAATTGCTACTAGCGCAACATCAAAACTGAAGCGTCGGGCTGATGTTAGCGGCGGCAGTGCCTAGTGCTTTGTCAAAACGAAAAAGTGGGGCACGTATCCTGCTTGCCAACTCGATTACCACGATTAAACGCAAGCTGGAAGCTTACGCCACGTAACCGGCCGACCCTAAAATTAAACTTTGACAAAGCACTAGAAGGTCCCGTGGACGCCAAAATTCAGGCCGCCGAGCCAGAAGTCGGTGTCGTTGAAGCGGAAGGTTGGTCCTTGGGGATTGGCGGGCGGGACGGGAACCAGCAGGCGACCGTTGATGTTCGTGTCTACCTGATCTCCGGCAAGTACGACGGACGACCAATACATCCACGAGAGGCCGAAGCTGACACTGAGGTGTTCTCGCAGTTGATACGCCATGGCGATTTCGCATTCCGGAACCACCACGAATTTATCTCGCTCGAACGTGCCGCTGTTGGTGCTCTGAGCCAGCAAGCCGGCGTTACGGACCAAGGTGCCGTTGATGGTCGTCGAGCCGTTGATGGTGACCTCTTGCCGCATGTTGCCGATGCTGCCCTTGCCCATCATGGTCAAGGTGAAAGGCCCCTCGCAAAACGAGGCCAGCAGCCCCAGTTCGGCGCCATTGAAGTCGTTTCGCGTCGCGAACTGATCGGTGATGCCAAACACGGTTCCCGGCGGGCCGCCGGCCCGATCGAGCACGGTGGTGTTGCTGACCACTCGCAAATCGTCGTCGATGCGCGTGAAGTGATAGCCGCCGATCAGGTCCAGGTTGTAGCACTGTCCACAATCGAGTTTCAGCCGCGCGTACGCCTCGGCCCCCAGCACGTCGTTGGTAGTCGTCGCGTTAATGTCTCCGCGGAAAAGGGGTCCCGTTCCCGCGCCGAATGGACCGTTGAAGGCCACCATCAGCGCGTCCTGGCCCGTTCTTCCCGGATCGGTGTTGAAGAACGGACGGGCCAGCGTCGGGCGGCCCAGCGCATCCGAAGCCCGCGAAAATTCGACCTCATCCTGCGTGACGATGAAGAAGCGACCGCCCACACCCCACAGGTTTTCGTCGCCCATCCAGCGACCGATTGTCACTCGTCCGCCCGATTGGAACCCATCGTCAACGCGATTGCCGCCGAACAGGATTCCTGTCGTACTTTGCCCCAGCGCCCCAGCGATAGCCATAAAATTCGGCGCGCCGGTGTTCAGCGGTACTCCCGGAGTGCTGGTGGTTGCAAGCACCGGAAGCCGCCGATCCTTGCGGAGCCACAACAGGTACTCGAAGCTGACCCACAATTTGGTCGGGCAGCGGCAATCGTCCGCACCACACGTGTCGCAATCATCCGTGCAGGCCAATGGATCGTCGCCCAATATTTCGCTGAGGTCGGATTCGTTAATGTCCGTGTCGCCAATGCGATATACGGCATTCCAAGGGCCGACGTGATCCAGGACGGCCCGTTCGTCGGCGCGATATTCATTATCGCGCTGGCCGATTTGATGGCCCCCATTTTGAAAAGCGGGAGCGTGCTCGCCAATGCGATAAACCCCGTTTTGATCGGCCGTTTGAGCGGCATCCGGCTCGCCGATGCGATAAACGCCATTGCGCTGACCCAGTTGATCCGGCCCGTCCGGTTCGCCATTGTGGTGCTCAGCATCCTGGTCGCCAATGTGGAACATGCCGGAACGCCGCACGCTGTCCCCGTACTGGGCCAGGACTTGTTGCTCGACGGCAAGGCAAACCAGCGTTGCCGTCGCGAAAATCGTTAGGATTGGCTTCATCAAAACACCTTGCCTCAACGGAAGAAGTGATACGGTCCTAACAACTATGTTCGGACGGAACATGCGAATCATTCGGTCAAAGTGGCAACGTCGACAAGATTCCCGTATTTGGCGAAGCCAGCCTAGCTTGCGTAGGCCAACGCGCGGGGGTCAACGTGGGACGGATTGCCAATCCGTCCTACTGCTGCACGAAATGCACGAGGCAGACGGATTGGCAATCCGCCCTACGGTTGCAAGCCCTAGGTGAATAGCAGGATAGGGCTATGCTTTTCTGGGCCGGCCGGGAACTTTTTCTCTGGCTGGGGCGTCGAAGGCCGGTGAGTCGAACCATCGAGTGCTGTCATTAGGAAGCTGGCCTTTGAGATCCGATGTTGCCCTCAAGCGCGGTTTTCCGCCGCGCGTGCCGGTCCAGGCCTCGAAATGTACTTGAAATGCGCGACTTGAAACTGCATTAAGCCGCAACTAAGGTGGAATGATACTCGCCTTCGAAACGCGCCTGGGCGCTAATCCAACTCGGCCAGCCGCGAGACTTTTCGATACCGAGGTAGGCGGTCAAGCAGCGATATCGGCCTTTCCGCCAAGCGTCAAAGACAGAGGCAATTACCCCCCATCCAATTCGCTAGGAACATGAAAAAGAACACTGCGCCCACTCGCCGCTCCGCGCGCCGAGCCTCGAAGTCCCGTCGCACCGGTGCGGGGACCAACAGCCTGTTTCGCCGTTTCACAGGCGAGCGGTTGGAAGATCGCATGATGCTGGCGGTCGATACTCCCATGTTTCACAACGCCCGCGCGCCGACCGATGTGAACCACGACGGCAGCACGAACGCGCTGGACGCATTTATGGTCATCGGTGCCTTGCGACAAGGTGGGACACGTGCCTTGACCGCGCCTGCAGTCGCTTCGTCCGCCACTGCATCGGGCGGTGAAGGCGAAGGCGGCTCCACCATGTTCGTGGACGTCAATGGTGACAACGTTTTGTCCCCGCTGGATGCGTTCCGCGTTATCAGCCGGCTGCGGGCTGAAGGACAAATGGGCGACCAAGTTCGCTACCGACTCGACACGTCATTAGGCTCGGCCGCAAACGCGGCGCAGATTACGTCCGCCGCACTCGGCAGCGACATTTTCCTGCGCGTGTTCGTGCAAGACATTCGCGATGTCAACCAATTGCCGCCGGGCTTTCAATCGGATGTCAACAAGGGCGTGCAGAGCGCGTTCCTTGACGTCACGTATAACTTCGCGCAATCGCTGTCGCTGATCGGCAACGATTTTCAAGACGTGCGAATTGAGGGGAATCCGACAGGCGGTACGTTCACGTTGACGTATGAAGGCCAGACCACGGCGCCCATCAACCGTCTGGCCACCGCGGCCGACGTCGAAGCCGCATTGGCGGCGCTTTCGACAGTGGGCGGTACGGCGAATGTAGACGTCACCCCCAGCGGTGCACCGGGCGGACCGTGGCGAGTCAACTTCCTTATGGCCGAGGCGAGCACGACCTCGTTGTTGACGGCCAATGCCAGTGGGCTAACCGGCGGCGTGAACCCGTCGATCGTGATCCTGCCGATCGTGTTCGGCGGAGAGTTCTCGCAAGACCCGCGCGACCACGATGGCACCGTGCGTCCCGGTGGTGAAATCGACGAGGTTGGAACCGTTCAGTTAAACTTCGGCTTTGGCGGCCCCTTTGGAGCGCAAGAGGAACTGGTCTTCTCCATTCCGTTCCGCGTCAGCCAACTCCCGCTGATTGCCAACACCGACAGCGGCGCGGGCTTTGCGGTGCCTGAAGGCTCGATGAACAACTTGCTCGACGTGTTGGCCAACGACTCGGTTAGTGGGCCGGTCATATTTCAATCGAATCCGGCCGACGACCCGGCCAACCTGACGGTCGTAAACGTCGGATCGCAAGGCCAGGGCGGTCCCGGCGTCGGCGTTGTCCCCGACGACGAGATCGATTTTGGAACCTTTACGCTGAACGTTACCGGCGGCACCAAGACGTTGTTCTCGGTTCCCAATTCGACGCCGAACGGTACAGCGACGATTGTAAACGGCAGAATCCAGTATTCACCCAACTTAAACTTCAACGGCACAGACACGTTTACCTACGTGCTGAGCGACGGCGGCGCGGGACGAGCCACGGGCACCGTCAGCGTGACCGTCAATGCGGTCAACGACGCTCCCGTCGCCATCAACGTAAACGTCTCCGCCATGGAAGACGGTCCCGGCGTGAACGGCAATTTCAGCGCCACCGACGTTGACAATGCCCCAGCGACGCTGACCTTCATGCTGTTGAGCCAGCCGAGCGAAGGGAGTGCGGTGAACAACAATGACGGCACGTTCACATTCAACCCCGGAGGCGGATTCCAAAACCTAGCGCTGAACGAGACGCGGCCAGTCACGTTCACTTACAAGGCCACCGACCCGCCGGGCGCCGACAGTAACACGGCGACGGTGACGGCCACGGTCACCGGCGTGAACGACGCGCCCACGGCCAATAACTTCATGGCCCAAGTCGGCAACATGTCCACCAGCACCCTGCCGTTCCAGGCCGACGACGTGGATAGCGACGACAGCCGCACCACGCTGACCTACGTGGTCACGCAGCCCACCGACGGCAACGCCGCGACCGGCGACGGCAGCGTTGTCGCGAACAACGGCGCCGGTACGTTCACGTTCAATCCCGGCAACGATTTCGCTTCGCTGCAACCCGGCCAGTTCCGCGACGTGACCTTTACCTACCAAGCCACCGATAGTCACACCGAAACAAGCCCCACAGGGACGGTGACGGTCCGCGTCGTGCCCAACCAGCCGCCGGTGGCACAGAACGACAACTTTGCCACCACCGAAGACGCCACCGTTGCGGGAAACGTGCTGGTCAATAACGGCAACGGCGCGGACTCGGACCCGGAAAACGATCCAATCCGCGTGACGGCCTTCGATGCCACCAGCCAACAGGGCGCTACGATTACCGGCGTCATCGCGGTTGGGGCCACCAACGGCAACTTCACGTACGACCCGCGCAATGCGCCCAATACTCAAAGGCTGGCTGCCGGAGAGCTACTGACCGACACATTCACCTATGAGCTAACGGACAGCCAAGGCGGCACCGGCATCGGCACGGTATCCGTCGCGCTGACCGGCGTGAACGATGCACCGGTCCTCACGCCTTCGGGCGCAAGGACCTTGACCGCCATCAACGAAGACCCAATGGCCAATCCCGGCAACACGGTTGCCAGCATCGTGGGCGCCACGATTGCCGACGTCGATAACGGCGCCCTGCCAGGCATCGCGGTCTTCAACGTCGACAATACGCTCGGCAATTGGCAGTATTCGACCGACGGCGGAACGACTTTTACGAACTTCGGCTCGCCGTCGGCCAGCGCCGCTCGGCTGCTTCGCTCGCAGGACGTCATCCGCTTTGTGCCGCTGGCAGAGTTCTTTGGGACGGCCACCTTCCAGTATCGGGCCTGGGATCAAACCAGCGGTGCGTTCGGGAACACGGTCGCTATCGGCAATACCGGCGGCACGAATGCCTTCAGCACGGCCAGCGATACCGCGACCATTACGATCAATTCGGTCAATGATGCACCGTTTGCCGGTGACGACGACTTCCAGATATTCACGAGTGACGTGAACCGTAATCTGGTGGTGCTGACCAACGACCGCCCCGGTCCGGCCGGCGTCCCCGCGCCGTTCAACGAAAGCGGCCAAACGCTGTCGATCAAAATGGTCAATGGCCCCACGGTCACGACGTTCCGCGAGGGAACCAACGCACCGGGCACGTTAACGCAGAAGCCCGACGGTTCGTTCGACTACACGCCCGCACCGGACTTCGCAGGGGTCGTGACGTTCACCTACAGCATCGAGGACAACGGCGTACCGGCCCTGGAATCCAATTTCGCCACGGTCACGATCGACGTGGTTAATTTCGTACCCAGCACGTTCTCTGGATTTGTGTACCTCGACGCCGACAACAACGGCAATAAGGCAGCCAACGAACAAGGCATCGGCGGCGTGGAGATCAACTTACAAGGCCTGGATATCTTCGGGCGGAACGTCGATGTCACCACGCACACGCGGCGCGACGGCTCCTACTTGTTCGACAAGGACCAGTTCGGCAATCCGCTGGCGCCGAGCGACAATTACATCCTCTCGCAAACTCAGCCGGCTTTCGTCAGGGATGGCATCGACACGATTGTCACGCCGGGCGTGGCCAATCCGTCTGACACGCTGTTCGGCCAGTTTTCGATTCAGTCGGCGGGCAACGACAGGTTCGCAGCCGACATCGGCCGGCTGGGCGACGCGCACATCGTCACGAATTTCGGCGAGTTGGGTTTGGAGCCGCAGTTCATCAGCGTGTTTGACTTGCTGGCCTCGACGCCGCGGACCGGCGTCTTGGTCGCGATTGATAATCCGACGGGGTCAAGTGCAACGCCAAATACGCTCTGGTACGACTTCCACGCGGGCTGGGAGGGATTCCGCTCCGTGGAGTTGACGCTCAATGGGAACACCGCGACGTTGACGGCGATAGACAACAACGGAGTGACGCACATTGTAAACATCCCGACGCAGAACAACCCGAATTTCGTCTTCCAGGGTCAAGACGGGACCCGCCACCTCGTTCGCATTTATGGATCGGCGTCCGATTTCGGTCTGACGCCCAGTAACAACGGTGCGAGCCCAGAAGGCGAAGGGGAAATGGCCGCTTATACACAGGCCGTGGATTCGGCTTTTGCCAGCGGGTGGCAAGACTAAGGCAAGTCGGCGTTTGATGTAGGATGGACGCCCTCGTCCATCCTACGGTGAGGGACGGACGAGGGCGTCCATCCTACGGGTCAACAACACGATAACACCTAATAACCGGAAGCTAGTGAACGTAGAGGCACCAACGAAACATGAAGACTAAGACCCGATCCTCGCGTCGCCGTGCAGGCCTGTCTCAGACGCGCCAAGCGAAGCGCCGCGCCGGCGGTTTGTCCCCGCGCCGCTTGTTTGCCGAACAGCTCGAAGCGCGCACGATGTTGGCCGGCGACGGAGTGCTGCCCTGGCAC
>JBGTKH010000410.1:0-6679 GCA_041744735.1 Pirellulaceae bacterium
GCTGCGCGCCGACCGCAGCCCTTTCCTGCCCGGCGTAAGGCCCCGACGCGGCAAGTGCGCAAAACGAGCAAACCAGGAAAGACCCGCGAAGACAACCGCAAGGAATCACCCCTCGACCAGCAAAACACAAACAATAACGACATCGAAAAACAAGCGAACAACCAACATCCACTACCCTGCACCCTGCTAGTATTTCAGTGGCTTCCCCGTGTCGGTGGAGGCCATGATTCGGCGCTGGCCAAGCATTCAATCATTACGTCCACCGACACGGGGTCGGCGGGGCCTGTTTTAGCAAAGGATTGGCGATGTTAGCGTTCAATCATTGAACCGCCGACGCAGGGTCGGTGGTGGTGGCGCCGAGTTGTAGGTAACGGCAAGGCCTCCGAGCCCGTCGTTCAACTACCTAGGAGCGCCGACGGGCTCGGAGGCGCTCGGAGGCCGCTCGGAGGCCCGTCGTACAAAAAGTGATTGACGCCGTTTGCGTTCGCGAAAGCATCGACATTTCAGCCGCCAGTTGTCATAATGACGGCAGTTTATTCATTGCCTCTCATTCCACGGAGCCGAGGTGCCCCATGACGCGTGCCATTGCCCTGACCGCGATCGGTTTGATGTTGTTGCTGTTGGCAGGTTGTGGAGGCGGAGGGGATTCGAGCGAAACGAGCGTCGCAAGCAACGAGTCCAGCAACGGCTACGGCCCCGACGGCTTCAACTCCGAAGGCTACGACCAAGAGGGTTACAACCGCGAGGGACACAACTCGGAAGGCTACAATCGCGAAGGACTCAACGCCGAAGGTTACAACGTCGAAGGCAGAAACGCCGAAGGCTTCGATCGCGAGGGCTTCAATGCAGAAGGCGTCGATAAAGAAGGTTTCAATCGCGAAGGTTTCAATGGCGAGGGCTACAACCGCCAAGGCTTCAACGCCCAAGGTTTCGACCGTGACGGTTTCAACACCGAGGGCGTGAATGCCGAGGGCTACAATCGCAGCGGCTTCAACGGCGAGGGTTTCGACCGCAATGGTTTCAACGCGGACGGCTTTGACCGCGACGGGTACAACTCCCAGGGCTACAATCGCGACGGCTTCAATCGCGAGGGATTCGATGCCTCCGGCAACAGCCGCGATGGTGCAACAGCCGGAGACGGATCGGACCGTCCGAAGTCGTTGGCCGAGTTGGCTCAGCAGGCGTTTCGCGAAGGGCACGACGGCGACGCGTTTCGTTATCTATATGCCGACGCACTGACCGGCGGTGGTGCGGCCGAAGGCAAGGTCGACATGCACTGGGTCAGCGGTTTAAAGCGGCCCGCGATGGCGATTCGCTGGGGCGTCGGCGTCGATTTAACCGCGCCGCCGAATTTCGATGGCAACGCACACCCGATCGGCTCCGAGCCGCAGGTGAAAGGCAAAAACGGACGCGATGCCGCCGATCACGGCAACGATGCGCCGGGCGGAGCCGAGGGCGCTGTCACGACTCGCAGCCAAACGCTGAATCAATTCACCGGTGTACTTGGCGCGAAAATCGTCGCGCGGCTGCAGGCCAATGCTGAGCGAGGTGTGTACGGCCGAGCGATGAAGAACGTACTGACGCCTGGTCCCAGCGAGGGCGACGGATCCGAGTACAGCGCCGGCGCCAGCGTTTCGTACGACGGCAACTCCGGCGAAGCGGGAAAGACGGCCTTAAAGACGGAGCAGCTCGCACCGGGCGTCGTGATGCTGGGACAAGGCGAGTCGAACGAATTGCTCGACGCTGCGGCGAAAGAAGGAGTCGACGTGCTGTTGGTGTTCGACGTCAAAGTGACGATCGCCCGCGCGACCGGACTGGTCACAACGAACACCGAAATGCTGTTCTACGATGCGCAGAAGAGAGTGAGGCTCGGCACGATCAAAGCTCCGAACAATCTACAGGTCGAATTTGCGCACGAGGCAAATCGCGGCGGAGGCAAGGACCTGGTGGATGACGCCATTGACGACGTGTTCGAGTTCGCGGACAAGAATTTCGCCGTTGCGGAAATGCCACAGCTAGTGCCCGCGCACGCCGCGACCCGCGTGGGGGCGCTGGTGGCCAGCGAGTATGACAATCCGCTGCCGGTGTTGACCGAGGTCCGCTACTACAACCGCGGCAAGCTGCTGGGCGACGCGGATCTTTCGCAAGCCTATCAGCGGCTGATCGGCGAAGAGAAGGGCACCGCATTGGCCGGCGGCTCGGTCGAGCAGAAGCTCGCGGCCATCGACAGCTATCTGCCTGAGGGCCATCCGCAGGTGAAGTTGGCAGGCGCGGCGGACGCGGCGTCGCCCGGCGCTAAACCCAAGTCCCCGCCGCCCGTCGGCTTCCCGTCGATTCCAAAGCAAACGAATCCCGAACAGCCACCTGCCGCAGAGGGTGGCGCGGGGCGAGTCGAGATTCCTGGACTGGGCCTGAGCCTCGTGCCGCCACCGGGCTTCGAAGTCGTTCGCGATGGCGACAATATCACACTGCGCAGCGGAAAGTCGCAATTGGTTGTGGAACGTCGCCCACAACCGCTGGCCGTCGCGGCCGAAGCGCTCACGCAGGCCAATCTAGCCAAAGGCGGTTACACGCTGATCACCAAGCAAGACCTGCCCATCGCCGGGCGCGAAGGCGCGCTGGCGCTGGCTAAACACAGCAGCGGTTTTTCCTACTGGTTCGCTCTGGTCAAAGAGGGCGACGAGGAAACGATCGCCATCACCGCCATGTGCCCGGACGAAGACGTCCTGCGGCTGGCCAACTCGCTACGCACCGCGTTGCTAAGTGCACAGCTTGCGGAGTAACTCGATCTTCGAGCTCTTGCCAAAATCGCTCTTGGTGAAATTGCACCGGATGGTTTAAGTTCTTGTAAAGTTTGCCAAGCAGCCGGCCGCGGCCCAACTGCTTAATCGGAGATTGAATGTTCACAAACCGCGCGAGCGTACGATGTTGATTCCATCGGCCGCTGGCTGGCGACGAAGATGAACGACCGTTTGGCTCGACGTTTGCTGTCCGCTACAAACGTCAAGTCACCAAACGCGGCAGCAAGACGCTGCCGCTGAACTCCTCCCGCCATTCAATGGAGTCACAAGAGCATGGAAGCTCGCCTCATCCGCGCCGCGCTCGTCGCGGCCGCTTTCCTGTCGTTGGGTGCTAGCTATCGCACTCAGAATTTCATCGTCACGGCTTCGACGCCGCAGCTCGCTCAGGAGATTTGTGAATCGGCCGAAGCGTATCGCCGCAACCTGGCCATCGAATGGCTGGGGGCCGATCTGCCGCCCTGGCAAGAGCCTTGTCCGATCACGGCCAACGTGAGTCCACAATTGGGCGCAGGTGGTGCGACCAGCTTTATGTTCGACCGCGGCCGGCCATTTGGCTGGACGATGACGATCCAAGGTTCGCGCGAGCGGGTGCTGGACAGCGTTCTGCCGCATGAGATCACGCACACGATTTTCGCCACGCACTTCGGCCGCCCGTTGCCGCGCTGGGCCGATGAAGGGGCCTGCACGACGGTCGAACACCTCAGCGAGCGGTCCAAGCAACAACAGATGTTGCTCACGTTCCTGACCACGGGGCGCGGCATCGCTTTCAACCAGATGTTTGCGATGAAAGAGTATCCGCCGGACGTGATGCCGCTGTACTCGCAGGGCTATTCGCTCGCCCGGTATCTGATCGCTCAGGGCGGCAAGCCGAAATTTGTCGAATACGTCGGGGACGGCATGAATTGGAACAACTGGACCGCCGCCACGAAAAAACACTATGGTTTCAATAGCCTCTCGGATCTGCAGGTCACGTGGTTGGACTGGGTGCGTCAGGGAAGCCCGCCGCTGCAAGACCGCACGTTGCTGGTCAGCCAGCCGCAAACTGGTAACAACCTCGTAGCCGTGGCGCCGTTTAGTTCCCCACAACAGCAAGTCGCCGTGAACGACCAGCCGCAAGGTTTGACGGTCAAGCCGATCAGCGCGAGTTCCGAGGACGGTTGGTATGCGCGGCAGCGTGATTTGGCGCTTGCTCGACGGGATGGATCAGCAACCAACAGCTCGCCGGACTCGCGCGAAACATCGACCATCAACAGGCCATCGCCAATCCCCACCAGCATCGAAACGCCGGTTTTGCAGCAGACAACGCGGCCTCAACCAATTGGCCGGCCGCAGCAGATCATCCTGGAATGGAGTCGCGCGGCCAACTCGGCAACCGCGCCAACGACGCCGAATTCCAATCCGCCGACTCCAGCAGGTCCTGCTCCAAACTCTTACTACGCCGCACCGTCACAGCAACCAGGTACAATCTGGCGGTAATGAATTCGCCGCGGTCGCAAGGTGATGTAGGTAGGACGGATTGCCAATCCGTCCGGCGATTCGAAGACGGACGGATTGGCAATCCGTCCTACAAGAATTGCTCCCTACGCCGCCGAAAAGAAATACTTCGTCAAGTGAAAGAACACCGGCGCGGCGAAGCAAATTGAATCGATGCGGTCCAGCACGCCGACATGTCCTTGCACGAGCGTCCCGTAATCGGCGACGCCACGGTCGCGTTTGATGGCCGACATCGTCATGCTGCCGGCAAAGCCCATGATGGCGATGATCAGCGACATGCAGGCCGACTCCCAATACTGAAACGGCGTGACCCACCACAGCAATGTGCCCAACAGCGTCGTGCACAGGATGCCGCCCAGAAAACCTTCCCACGTCTTGCTGGCATTGATCGTGGGCGCGATCACGTGCCGGCCGAACAACCGGCCGCAAATGTATTGAAACACGTCGCCCAACTGCACGATCAAGATGAAGTAGAAGAGCAGACCAAAGTTGTTTCCCTGCCACGGCTGGCGGCCGGGTGTCGCTGAGCGTGTCAGTTCCAAGGCCAGCAGCGCCGGCGCGTGACTGAGGGCATAGACGCAAATCAACAGCCCGACTTGAATCTTCGCCGAGCGTTCGAGAAACCGCTTGTGGTCTCCCGACAAGGCAATCCGCGCCGGTATGAACAGCATGCCATACACGGGAATCAAGATCGTGTACAGTTCATAGAGTTCCTGTCGTTTGCGCGCCATCTCCAACTCCGTCCCCATCTCCATCCCCATTCCCACCAGCACGTACTGCAGCGGCGTAAACAAGAAAAACACCCAGAACAGCGTGCGGTGATCGCCGCGGCGAGTGGGCGTCATGGTGATAAACTCGCGCAGTGCCCAGAACGACACGAAGGCGAACAGCACGACGGTGCCGACGTTGCCGATCAAGAACCCGAACACCAGAATCGCGCACATCATCCACCACGCGCGGACGCGGCGGTTGAATGTGCGCACGACGGCCGCGTTGACGCTGGTTTCGGGCTGTTGCCTCAGCACCTGGCCGACGATGTAGGCGATCGCCAGCACCAGCAGCACGACGCTCAGCAAAGCGATCGTGGGCAGGTTCAGCCGCCCGCTGCCGTCGGCCAGAAACATCAACAGCGGCGGCGGGCTCGATGCGGTGGTGAAAGCGGCTCCCATGCGTCCTTATAATTCCTTTAAGCGGCGCACCGCATCGCGGGCTCGAATCAAAAAATCGGTCTTCGGCTCGCCTCGTTCCAGCCACATCGGCGGACCAATCGTGATGCAACTCAACAACGGCACAGGCAAGAACTCGCCGCGCGGCAAGACCCGGTTCATGTTGTCGATGTACACCGGCACCAGTTCCAAGTCGGGGCGTTTCTTGCCCAAATAGTATAGCCCACTTTTGAACTCGCCGATTTCGTCGCCGGTGCTGCGATGCCCTTCGGGAAATACGATCAGCGAATACGTGTCGCCGATTTCCCGAATCATCAAATCCATCGGGCTCTGGTGCACCTTGATTTTCGTGCGGTCGATCAGCAGGGCGTTGAAGACTTTGGCAATGTGCCGCCGCACCATCCCCCGCTCCCAATAGTCGCGGGCCGCCACGGGCCGCGTCAGCGCCCGGACCTCCCTCGGCAACGACGCCCACAAGACCAGGGCATCCAAATGGCTGGTGTGATTGGCAAAGTACACGCGCTGACACGTGTCGGGCTGGCAGTCAATCCAGCGCACGGTGGCGCCGCTGAGCAGCTTGGCGAGAAAAGCGAGTACCGGAACGGTCAGGCCCATGGCTGCCGCAAGTCACCATTACGCATTACGTGTGAGGAAGTGCCCATCGTAACGCGCCGTCCCGCTGGCGGACAGTCCCATTGTGCGCACAACCCGCGCGATCCAGCCCGCGTCGGCCAAAATCGTGCCACTGCCTGCTCGGAAGCAGTGCCGCGACGAGCGTCGCATCGCTAACGAACACGTGCACCATTTGACGGGGCCTTTGCCGGCCATTCGATCCTCCTGTTTCCTGACACCCATTCCAGACTGATGTTGCGCCAGTGGCTAACCCGCTGTATCATGATTCACGGTCAAACGTTCACGGTTGATGGCTCAGGCACGCAACACTTACCTTGCCACCCAGCCGGTTTCGAAAGGTCAAGCATGAACATCGTGCTCATGATTGCCGTCATCGCGGTCGTCGCGGTCGTCGCCCTAACCATCTTCGCTTTGCTTTTTATCGGTGTCGCCGCGTCACGCAGCGCAGAACCCAGATACACTCATTGCAGCGTCTGCGGCGCACCATGTGTCAGTTGGGAGGGCCAGTACTGTAGCAGCGAGTGTGAACAGCGGCTGGCGAAAAGCATGGATGATTGGCACGACCGGTTTGAAGACATGAAGTGA
>JBGTKH010000411.1:0-10102 GCA_041744735.1 Pirellulaceae bacterium
CAACACCGCTTTTCTTGATGAGTCGGTAGCCGCCATTCTTCGCTCGCGCATCGGAAAGTCAACGGCCCACGGCACGATTCAGTCTAGGTTCTTTCTGCTGGCACTATCCTTAGCCGTCAAAGTTTGATGCGGTTGCCCTGATGCTACGGGCAATCTGGCGCTGACGTCGGACGTTCCATCGCTTGTACTCTTGTTGGCCATCGCGAAAGGCGTGGGTGCCACTGGGCTCTGCCAGTGCTCGTTCGGCTGAGGCAATCAAACGGACTCTCGAATACTGCTTGGGGCTTGACAAGTCTTCGGTGTGGAGCGGGACGATTTACTAAATGGACTGCTACTTCGGCCTGAGGCAAAATCCAAGCGCCGGCATGCAACACGCGACCGTCACGGTGCTCGACACTGCACTGGCCGGGCCATTGGCACGCACGCGCCTCCTTACCCCAACGCGACTCGTTTGGTAACAGACGAGTGCATTCGGCCGAAAGGCGATTGACCATCAAAATACCCCTGCCTGCTCGTCAGGCAGGTGGATCAGTTTGACGGGCTAACACACATCGGCCGCCTATTGCTGGCCCCTTGCCGGCTCGCCCGGCAAGAGCCGAAGTTTGCTGGGCTGAGGACTGATTCACCTGCCGGACGAGCCGGCAGGGGTCTGCCGGGCCGGATCGGTCCGAGTTAGCTTGTCAAACTTTGTCTCCTGCCAGGCAAGCTGGGCAGGGGGATTTGGGTCAGTTTTCAATGGCTTGTTTCCTAACTCCTTGCCGAAGCTGCGAGTCGATGCCGGGCGAGGTCACGATCGGCGTCAACAAAGGCAATTCCGACGGCGTCCGCCAAGAAACGCAAAGCGGCGAGGTGGAACACCTCGCCGTTTTCCGAGCCAATCGTTTTGGGTTGCGATACAGATGGCAACTTCACATCCGGTTAGATTGTTGGCCGGGTGATTGGGACGACGGAGACCTGTTCGTGCTCGACGCTTGAGCCGCTGCAGCCCATGCCAGGCACCGCGCCGGCGGGCGATCAGCGCGCGGATCTCCGGGACCAGTTGTGTCGGCACGACCATGACCGATTGTCCCGCGGCTTCGAGCGCACCGCTGACCTAGGACCGAGTGGCCGGTTCGATTAGAATCCTCGCTCGGTAAGAAATTCGGCGAGTTTTGCAGGAGGCAGACTCATGGCGAGTCACGGACGATGGCAGGTGATTCAACACGCGCTGCTAGCGTGTTCCTTTGGAGTGCGGCGACTTGTCGCCGCTTTCGGATTTTTTTTCAGCGCCTTTCATAAAACGCGCGCGACCCGTGGCAGCGATCTAAAAACTCCTAAAGCGGTGACGAGTCACCGCACTCCAAATCCGAAATTCGCCGCGATCATCCTTGTGTTTGTACTGATTAGTCGCGCGGCGGTCGAAGCAGCGCCTTTGCCGCAGGAAATGCTAGCGGATGCGGAATTGGCCGATGTCGCATTCATTGACCCGGATCGCGGCTGGGCGGTTGGTGATCGCGGCGTGATTTGGGACACGCAGGACGGTGGGCGGCATTGGCAATTGCAGAACTCGGGCGTTGGCTGCTGTTTAGAGTCGGTATGTTTCATCGACGGCGAGAACGGCTGGGCCGCGGGCGGTTTTACGCACCCATACACACACAAATCGACCGGCGTGATTCTGCGTACGCGCGACGGCGGCCGGCGTTGGATGCGCGAGCCGACGATGACGCTGCCCGCGCTGAAACAGATCACGTTTTTCGATGCCTATCGCGGCTGGGCGGTCGGCAATGCGTCGGCGATGTACCCGGCCGGCGTGTTTCGCACGGAAGATGGAGGGAGAAGCTGGGCCTCGGTGCCCAGCGGCGAGACTCACGGCTGGTCGGCTGGTGACTTTCGCGATCCGCTCGGCGGCGCAGTGGCGGGCCGAGATGGGGCGCTGTCGCTGGTTCAACAAACCGCGATACGACCGTCGCGCACACCCAGTCTCGGCGCACGCCATCTACACCGGCTGAAACTAGATGGTCCGACGGGCGGGTGGCTCGTCGGCGACGGCGGGATTGTGCTCACGACCAACGATGGCGGGCTTTCGTGGACGATGCCGCGCGGACAACTTCCCTACGGAACATACGAGCAATTTGATTTTCACGCGCTGGCGGTGCTCGGACGGCATTGCTGGATCGCTGGCTCGCCCGGCACATGCGTCTTTCACTCGGCCGACGGTGGACAGCGTTGGCAGGCGTTCCGCACGGACCAGAATTTGCCCATTCGCAACTTGACGTTTCTCGACGAGCGACATGGTTGGGCCGTGGGATCGCTCGGTACGATCCTGGCCACTCGCGACGGCGGACAAACGTGGCGGCGTCAACAAGGCGGAGGCGGGCGAACCGCACTGCTTGGTCTCTACAGCGAAGCGGATCGCGTGCCGCTGGAACTGTTCGCACGGTTGGCGGGCGATGAAGGCTATCTGAGCCATGTCGAGATTCTGAACCGCCGCGACATCGAAGTGACGCCCGATTGTGAGTCGCCGCTGCCCGACCGTACTCACGAAGCATTGGTCGCCGCGGGCGCTTCCGGCGCGGATGCCGCGTGGCGGTTTCCGCTACGACAAGCTGGCCTGCAATTGAGCGGCGACGGAATCATCGACGGTTGGAACATGGCCAACGACGGCCGCGGCACCCAACGGCTGGAAGAACACGTCGTGCGCAAGATCCGGCAATGGCGGCCGGACGTGATTGTCACCGAGCACATCAGTCCGCGCGGCGACGATCCGCAGGCTCATCTGATCAATCAAATCGTGCTGGCCGCGGCCGAGAAGGCGGCGGACGGAACCGCGTACTCGGAACAAGTCACCGCGGCTCATTTGCAACCGTGGCGAGTGAAAAAAGTCTTCGGCACGTTGCCTGCCGGCGAACCGGGTACCGTGAATCTGACTACCGCGCAACTCGCGCCGAGATTGGGCCGCTCGCTCGCCGAGCACGCCGCTGCATCTTATGGGCTCATCAACGACCAACACCGGCCGGCGCCGCAAACCATTGGCTTTCAACTGCTGATCGATCGACTGCCGCAGGACATCGGGCGGCGAGATTTTTTGAGCGGCATTGTGTCGCCCGCCGGTAGCGATTCGCGGCGCGTGCTGGGTCTGCCGCCGGGCGGCAACCTAAACGAACTGCGGCTGATGGCTCAGCGGCAACGCAACATCGAACAACTGCTAACGCGCAGCGAAAGCGATCCGCACAGCGGCGCCGCGTGGCTCGCGCAAATCGACGATCTGACGAAAGGCATTCACCCATCGAGCGCCGGCGGAATCCTGTTCCAAATGGCGATGCGCTATCATCAAAGCGGCCGATCGGAGCTGGCGGCCGAAGCGCTTGAATTGCTGACCCAGCGTTACGAAGAGCATGAGTTGACGGAAGCCGCGCTGGTGTGGCTGGTGCAGTACTATGCCAGCAGCGAAGCCGCATGGCGATTGCGGCGCGACACACGGTTTAACATCGGATTGGTTGCCGCGGAGGAACCAAGTACTGCTCCGCCATTTGCCTCGCCGCGAGACAGCGCGACCACGAAATTCGAAACATCACAGTCACAGGACGAACCGCAAGTCTTACAGCCACAGATCCGCGCGATCGGCAAGGCGTCGACCGCGGCGGCAGGAAACGACGCGAACGAGCGGGCGGCTCGGGCTGTCGCCCTAGGAAAACTCGTGGAAAGCAAGCGGCCGACTTTGTTCGCCGATGCAACACTGCGATTTCCGCTGGCGGCCGCGCAGCGCCGGCAAGGATCGCCGCGCGAAGCCGAACGCTACTACAACAACTTGGCAGCCGGTGCGGACGCCGACGCGTGGACGATCTGCGCGCGAGGCGAATTGTGGCTGATGCACGGCAACCAATTGCCGCCCAAGAGCGTACTCTCGTCAAAGCGGGCCTCGACGAAGCCGCGGCTCGACGGTCGGCTGAATGACGAAGTCTGGCAGCAGGCCAAGCCGGTCGAACTATCAAGCATTCAGCGTGACGACGATAATTGGCCTGCCACCGCGATGCTGGCGCACGACGGGGAGTTCCTGTACCTGGCCGCAACCTGCCGAAAAGCCGCCGGTGCGACTTATCCAACAAACAACGATCCGCGGCCGCGCGACGCCGATCTGGCCGATCGCGATCGAGTTGACCTGCTCATTGATCTCGATCGCGATTACGCCACGTATTACCGATTTACCTTTGATCATCGCGGCTGGACCAGCGACGTTTGCCTCGGCGACAAAACGTGGGACCCGCAATGGTTTGTCGCTGCTGCCAGCGACGACGCAACCTGGACCATCGAAGCCGCGATTCCGCTCGCGGAACTTACCGGCGAACCCATCACGCCGCGCACCGTCTGGGCCATCGGCATCCAGCGCACCGTCCCGGGCGTCGGCTTTCAATCCTGGACACAACCCGCCGCAATCCTTCCGCGTCCCGAAGGATTTGGCTGGTTGATGTTCGAGTAAGCCTGACGGATACCGAGTGCTGTGCTATCCTACGCATCGTCGGCGTCAGCCGGGTAACTCGTTTAACCCGTAGCCGCAGGCGAGAGAGTCTGTCACGGCGGGTAAAACCATCGTTTGTCGTCCCTCGCCTGCGGCTACGGTTTAAACGACATGCCTCCAACCAGTAGGCTGGTTTCTTATGACCTACATCATCGGCACGGACGAAGCCGGTTACGGTCCGAATCTTGGGCCGCTGGTCATTTCGGCCAGCGTTTGGCGAGTGCCTGATGCAGGCAACGGCGACGACTTGTACGCGCGGCTCGGCCATGTCGTCTCGGCGTCGTTGGACTCCGCGGGCGACGGACGGCGAATAACGATCGCGGACTCGAAAGCGCTGTTCAAATCTGGCGGAACACTGGCCGCGCTGGAGCGTGGAGTGCTCGCGGCACTGGGCGTCACCGGCCGCGCGGTGAGTCGCTGGCGCGATACATGGCCGGCGTTTGACTCGGACAACGTCGCCCACCTCAACTCTCTGCCCTGGCACACCGACTACGACACCGCGATCCCATGCGATGCGACAGCGGACGAAATCGACAACGATCGGCGGCAATTGCAACACGGGCTGGATAAGGTGGATGTGTCGTTGCACGCGATTCGCTCGTCGGCCGTCTTCCCCCAGCAATTCAACGAGCTTGTCGATCAGCACAGCAATAAAGCAGCAGCCCTTTCGATACAGACGCTTTCGCTCGTCGCACAGTTACTAGCGGCACTGCCCGAATCGCCGGTCGCAATCGTGTGTGACAAGCACGGCGGCCGCAACAAATACGGGCCGTTGCTGCAACAGATGTTTCCCGAATACTTGGTCGAAGTGCATCGCGAGTCGGCCGCCGAGAGCATCTATCGTTGGGGCCCGCCGCGGCGTCGTGTGGAAATTCGTTTCGTCGTCAAAGGCGAACGATTTCTCCCCGCCGCATTGGCATCCATGACATCAAAGTACCTGCGAGAACTGGCCATGCAAGCCTTCAACCACTACTGGCGCCGCCACCTGCCCGACCTAAAACCCACCGCCGGCTACCCCACCGACGCCCGTCGTTTTAAAGCTGATATTCACGACACACAGCAGCGACTTGGGATCGAGGATTGGATTCTGTGGCGCAACCGCTGATGTGACGGTCGCAGATCGGCGCAAATTTGAGTGCTGGGATTGTTTGGCGTCGACAATTCGACAATGATAATGAAAGAACGACGATCACCCTGTTTAAGAGGAAATGATGTGACAGTTACTGAACTTACCGACCAGATTCTTGCGTTACCGCCTGCTCAGCGCGCAGCAGTAGCACAGAAGTTGTGGGAGAGCCTGGAAGAAGCGCCAGAGAGCATATCGCCGGAGGTAGACGCTCAAGCCGTGGCTATCGCTGTCGCGCGTGATGAAGAGTTGTCGCGCGACGAGAAAATGGGAAGGTCGCATGACGCGGTCATGGAAAACGCTCGGCAGTCCCTTCCATGCGAGTGACCTGGCACCCTGACGCTGAGCCTCGCGAATAGACGACTTGTTCGTGCGTCCTACGTCAACGCCATCGCCGTTTCTGGCAGGCTGCAGGAGACGGTGGGGCTCACGTCGCAGGCGCGGATGCAGTGCAGGTCGGTGGCTAGTTGCTGGTCCAGAACTTCTTCGGGAGGCAGTTCCAGGTAGACGTCGTCGGACTCGATTCTCACGGGGAAGACTAGCACCGAGTAGTCTTCGCCGGTCAGGCACTGGCCCGATTGCAGCGAAAAGTTTTTCTTGTGCAGCGGGCAGGCGACTTTGGGCACGCCGCTGGTATCGCCGATGATGCCTCGCGACAGGACGAATGCCTTCTTGTGTGGACACATGTTTTGGCTGGCATACCACTCCCCCCGGCTCGCAAAGTTGAACACGGCGATCTGCGACTTGCCGTACTTGATCGTCGCTCCGCCGTCGTATGGGAAATCGGTGACCTGGCCTACGTTGACCCATGAACGTCGATGTTCGCGTTCGTTCTGCTTCACGTCGCTCGGTTGACTCGCGTTGTGGCACGGTCTCCCGACCGTGTCACCCGGCTGACCGTAGGTCTCCGCGGCGTTCGGGAGACCTTCGGTCGCTACTTCGCCGGGGTCGGAGACCCGCGGCGAACTTTGAGGCGACGCGCCGGGGTCGGAGACCCGCGGCGAACTTTGCGGCTCAGAGACCCGCGGCGAACTTTGCGGCTCAGAGACGCGCGTCGCACAGGCCACTTCGCCCAGCGCGTTGTGGCACGGTCTCCCGACCGTGTCACTTGGCTGACCGTAGGTCGCCGCGGCGTTCGGGAGACCTTTGGTCGCTACTTCGCCGGGGTCGGAGACCCGCGGCGAACTGGAGGCGGGGTCGGAGACCCGCGCCGAACTGGAATCCCGCGCCGAAAGGGCGATTGCGCCAAGCGTTTGCCCGTTCGGCATCGTGATCGCCGACAGCGGCACCGTGTCTTTAGGCCAATCGGCCGGGCGCTGTTGATCGCGCTGCGTGACGAATTCGATGCCGGGCTCGGTGTCGTCGCTGTTCACGAATTGCTTGAACCACTTGCGGCGCTGCGGATCGTTCACGACTTCTTTCCATTCGCACTTGTACGTGTCCACCAGATGTTGAATCTGGCGTTCCAGTTCGTCGCAGATGCCCAGGCGATCGTTGATGATCACGTCGCGCAGATATTCGATGCCGCCGTCCATTTTCTCCAGCCACACCGACGTGCGCGTGAGCCGATCGGCGGTTTGGATGTAGTACATCAGGAAGCGGTCGATGTATTGGATCGCTGTGTCTTCGTCCAAGTCCGCGGCCAGCAGATCGGCGTGCCGCGGTTTGGCGCCGCCGTTGCCGCAGACGTAGAGGTTGTAGCCGTTCTCGGTGGCGATCAAACCGAAGTCCTTGCTCTGAGCCTCGGCGCACTCACGCACGCAGCCGGAGACCGCCGACTTGATCTTGTGTGGCGCGCGAATGCCGCGGTAGCGTTCTTCGACGCGGATCGCGAAGCCGACCGAATCCTGCACCCCGTAGCGGCACCAGGTCGTGCCGACGCAGCTCTTCACCGTCCGCAGTGCTTTGCCATAAGCGTGGCCGCTCTCGAAGCCCGCATTGACCAGCTCCTCCCAAATGTCCGGAAGCTGTTGCACCTGAGCCCCGAACAAATCCACACGCTGGCCGCCGGTGATTTTTGTGTACAGGCCGTACTTCTTTGCGACGTTGCCCAGCACGATCAGTTTGTCGGGCGTGATTTCGCCGCCCGGCACGCGCGGCACGATGCTGTACAGGCCGCCGCGCTGCATGTTGGCCAGGAACCGATCGTTGGTGTCCTGCAACGTCTGGTGCGACGGGTCCATGATATTCTCGTTCCATAAGCTGGCCAGGATCGACGTCACCGCCGGCTTGCAGATTTCGCAGCCCATGCCTTTTCCATGGCTCTTAACCAACTCGCCAAACGTTTTGACTTGTTTGATCTTGATGATCTCAAACAATTCCTGGCGCGTGTAGGAAAAATGTTCGCAGAGGTTTTTGTTGATCGACTTGCCGGCGGCCTTCAGTTGGGCGTTCAACAGGTCGGTGACCAGCGGCACGCAGCCGCCGCAGCCGGTGCCGGCCTTCGTGCACATTTTGACTTCGCCGACTGTGGTCAGGTTCTGTTCGCGAATCGCCGCGCAGATCTGGCCTTTGCTGACGTTGTTGCACGAGCAGACCTGACACGCGTCGTCCATGCTGTCGACACCGCCGACCGCCGCACCGCCGCCCGTACCGACGATCAACTCGCCCGGCTTCACTGGCAGCGGGTCTTTACTCTTGTTGAGCATCAACAGGTTGCCATAATCCGACGCATCGCCCACGAGCACGCCGCCCAACAGCTTCGTGCCGTCGAGATTGAAGAGCAGCTTCTTGTACACGCCTTCAAACGGGTCTTCATACGTGAGCGGCCGCGCGCGGTCCGGACCCGCTTCGTAGTCGCCGAAACTGGCCACGTCGACGCCCATCAGCTTTAACTTGGTCGACATATCGGCGCCGGTGAATGTCCGCAAAAAGGTGTCAGGAACCTTTTGTGCATAGCACCCTTCGGGCCGTTCCGGCAAAAGGTTCCTGACATCTTTTTGCCGCTCGTCGCCCGTCAAGTTGGCCGCGACGATTTCGGCCATTTCGTAACCCGGCGCAACCAATCCGAAGATCATGTTGCGATGCAAAGCGCACTCGCCGATCGCGAAGATGTCGGGGTCGCTGGTTTGCAGGTAGTCGTTGACCGTGATGCCGCCGCGCTGGCCGACCTCGATGCCGCTCTCGCGAGCCACGTCGTCGCGCGGGCGAATGCCGGCCGAGACCACAATCATCTCGACATCCAGCTTCTCGCCGTCGTTGAACAGCATGCCCTGCACGCTGCCGTTGCCCAGCACCTCCTTGGTGCTCTTGTTCAGATGTACGCGCACGCCTAGTTCTTCGATTTTGCGGACCAGCAGATTCGACCCGGCGTCGTCCACTTGCCGCGGCATCAACCGCGGCGCGAATTCGACGACGTGCGTCTCGAGCCCCAAATCGTACGTGGCCTTGGCCGCTTCGAGCCCCAACAACCCGCCGCCGATCACCGCCGCCCGCTTCGCATTCTGGCCATATGCGATAATCCGTTCCAAGTCTTCGATCGTGCGGTAGACAAACACGCCGACCTGCTGGATGCCGGGCACGGGCGGCACGAAGGGGAACGAGCCGGTGGCCAGCACAACCACGTCGTAACTGATCTTTTCTCCCTTGTCGCTGTGAACCAGCCGCCGTTTGCGGTCGATCTTGTTTGCCCGGTCGCCGACGTGCAGTTCAAGGCCGTTGTCGCGATACCAGTCCAGGTTGGCCAGCATCAACTTCTGGGCATTGCGATGCGCAAAGAAGCTGGTCAGCCCCACGCGGTCGTAGGCTGCTCGCGGCTCCTCGCAAAACGTGACGATGCGGTATTGCCGCTCGACGTCGAACTCGACCAGCCGCTCGCAGAACCGGTGCCCCACCATGCCGTTGCCGATGACGACGACCGTTTTGCGTTTGATAGTATCGTTGGTTGTGATCATGATTTTTGGTTACCGTTCGTTCTTTTCGTAGCGGCAAGCTGCCAGCTTGTCGGCCCGGGCGTGTGGACGAATCCTTTCGACTTCACGGGAACCGACACGCTGGCAGCGTGCCGCTACGTGTTCACGTCCCAACTCTCGACACTGCGGATTCGGACCGCACAGTCCTTGTACGACGGTTGCTTCGAGTAAGGATCGAAATGGGCGTGGGTTAGCTGGTTGGTGACTTCGTAATGCATGGGGACGAAAACTTGTCCTTGCGGGACGCTGTGCGTGATGAACGCCTGGGCACGAATTCGGCCGCGTTGCGATTCGACGATGATCTCTTGATTGGGATGAATGTTCTCGAGGCGTGCGTCGGCCGGATTGATCTCGACATAGACCTCCGCCGGATACAGATTGCGCAGCACCGAGGACTTCGCCGTGCGCGTTTGCGTATGCCATTGCGACGCCGTGCCGCGGCCGGTGTTTAGCAGCAGTGGGTAACGCGCGTTGGGCGGCTCGGGCATTTCCCGCGGCATCTCGAACAGGAATTTCGCCCGGCCGTCGGGATGATAGAAACGGCCGTCCTCGAAAAGCCGGCGTTCGGAT
>JBGTKH010000412.1:0-5432 GCA_041744735.1 Pirellulaceae bacterium
GCGGGAATTCTCGGACCGATCGTGAACGTGATCGCTTCGCTGCAAGCCAACGAAGCGATCAAAATCCTCAGCGGCAATCGCGACGCCATCAGCCGCGTGCTCAGCGTCTTTGAATTGTGGGATAACCGCATTCGGCAGGTAAAGCTAGATTCGCTGAAAGAATCGGCCGACTGTCCGACGTGCCAAGGGCGCGAGTTCCCGTGGCTCGAAGGCCAGCGCGGCAGTCACACCGCCGTGCTCTGCGGCCGTAACGCCGTGCAACTTTCCTTTCCCGACCGCCACGCGCTGTCGCTGGATTCGCTGGCCGACAAGTTAAAGGGCGTCGGCCGCGTGACTCGCAATCGCTACCTCTTGCGACTGGCCGTTGACGAGTATCTGCTGACTGTCTTTCCCGACGGCCGAGCCATCATCGGCGGAACCGAGGACATCGCCGAAGCAAAGACGCTATACGCAAAATACATCGGCAGTTGACAGGACAATCGATGAACAAGGCCTTCATCCGCGATCCCGATCCGTCGGTCGAGTATTGTCCGCGCTGCGGTTCGCCGGGCCAGCCGGTCGGTCGAAAGACCATCGAAGCACACGTGCCTGACCAAGCGCAGCGGCAAGTCGCCGACTCGGCCAATTTCTGTCCCACGCCCACGTGCGACGTGGCATACTTCGATGGCTTCGAGCGGGTCGTGCTGGTTTCGGCTTTGGCCGCTCCGATCTATCCGAAAGATCCGGCCGCTCCCATCTGCGCCTGCTTTGGTCTGACCTGCGACGACATCGATCAAGACATCGCCGAAGGCATCGTCGCACGCACCAAAGCCTTGCTTGAACGAGCCAAATCAGCCGAAGCGAACTGCGCCATCAAGTCCCCCAGCGGCCGTTCGTGCGTGGCCGACGTGCAGCGCTATTACATGAAACACCGCAGCGGAAGGTAGCGGATATTTCAAGTTCGTAGCCGAAGTCGCAAGACTTCGCAAGACTTCGGAATTCTTGCCAATTCCGCGACGTGTGAGGCATGCTCAAATGAAAACAGGGCTGCGGTCGGCAGTATGCCGCCCGCGGCCCTTTCTCGTTGTTTCTCGTAACCGGCCGCCGCGATGCATTCGGGCGGGCGGAGCAACGCGGTCGTTGCTACTTTTTCTTCTTGGCGGCTTTCTTCTTGGGAGCAGCCTTCTTCGCGGCTTTCTTTGCAGCTTTCTTCTTGGCCATCGTCCGTCCTCCTAAAAGTGTTTGGCGAGATCCGTCTCGCTGGCCGTCAGCCGAACTGAGGGCGATCAGCGTGTCCCACCATGAACTGAAGAACCACATTACGTCCTGGTCCACTTCCTTCGTCAATCACGAACGACGTGTGACGATGTAAGTAACCATGTGGTTCGTACAACCCTCTCCATCATTTCGCCTGCACAACGACTGCATGCAAGCAATCAGATTGCTGTGAATGTGCACGATTCGTTTCATTTCGTCAAGACCTGTGTGACCACGAGTGAGAAAATTCTTCGTTCGCGCGCGATGACGTTGTTGCGCGTCGACGCGCCGCTTGTTGCTTCATCGCGCGATGAACGAGAGCGCGTTCGCGTGTTTGCATTGTCTTTCGTTGCGCGATGTCTTGAATCACTTGGTAGCCGAACTCGTGAGAGTTCGTACGAGTTCGGGCTTCGCCGACCTTACGTGACAGCCGAAGTCTCACGACATCGGCTACCGTGATCGACGGGCAGGAATGCCCATCCTACAGCCGAAACAGAAGAGACACGAAACAGTCGATCGTCGCGTTGCTCACGCACCGACCGGTTGGTGATTCGTCTCGACCGGCATCGTGAAGTAGAAGACGCTGCCGTTGTCCGGTTCAGATTCAACCCAGATCTTGCCGCCGTGTCGCTCGACGATCTGTTTGCACACGGCCAACCCGATGCCGTCGCCGGGATACTCTTCGCGGCTGTGCAGCCGCCGCGAGATCAAGAAGATGGCGTCGGCATGCTGCGGATCGATGCCGATGCCGTTGTCGCGGAAGGCAAAACGCCACATTTCTCCGGCTTTTTCGGCATGAATTTGCACTCGCGGCGTTTGGGAACCGCGGAACTTGACGGCATTGCCGACCAGATTCTGAAACAATCGCGTAAGTTGCAATTCATCGGCGTGCACCGTGGGCAGCGGCTCGTGGTCGATCGCGGCTCCGCTCTCTTCGATCGCCACGCGTAGATTGGCCAGGGCACTGGCCACGACCATGTTGCAATCGGTCGGTGCGAACGGCTGGCCGCGCGTACGGATTCGCGAAAACTCCAACAGGCCGTTGATCAGCGACTGCATCCGCTGCGCGCCGTCGATGGCATACGTGATGAACTCGCGGCCGGCGGAATTGAGTTTCTCCTCATAGCGGCGCTGAATCAACTCCACGTAACTCTTCACGGCCCGCAGCGGCTCCTGCAAATCGTGCGACACAACGTAGGCGAATTGTTCGAGCTGTGTGTTGGAGCGGAGCAGTTCTTCTTCCGCCCGCCGCCGCTCGTGCACTTCGTCCTGCAGCCGCGCGTTAGATTCGGAAAGTTGCGCGGTCCGCTGCTGCACCCGCTTTTCCAATTCGTCGCGAGCCTGCTGCAGCTCTTGTTTCACCTGCCGCCGCTGTAGGCACAGGAAAGCGGTGGCCAGGATGATCACGAGCGTGATCATCCGGTTGGTCAAAGCCATTGTCAGCTCGCCGCCGGGCGGTGAGACCAGAAAGCCGATGAACAAGAGGATCGAGCACAGGGACGCGGTGATCAGGGTGGCCCGCCGCTGCGGCAACCACAGACTGACCAGCACGGGCGCCACATACAACATTCCCTCGGCGTAGCCGCGCGCCGTGAACACGTCGGCCAGGAAGATGCCGAGGGTCAACAGAATACTAACAGTCATCGGTTGCAGACGCATCAGACGAGAATTTGCTTAACTATGTTGCCGTGCACGTCGGTCAGGCGGTGATGACGGCCCTGGTACTTGAAGGTGAGCCGGGTGTGATCAATGCCCAAACAGTGCAGTATCGTGGCATTCAAGTCATGCACATGCACGGCATCCTTCACCACATTATAGGAGTGGTCGTCGGTCGTGCCGATGGTTAATCCGGGTTTTATTCCGCCCCCGGAGAGCCAGATGGTGAAGCAGCGCGGATGGTGATCGCGACCGTAGTTGTTGGCCGTCAATCTTCCCTGGCAATAAACGGTGCGGCCGAACTCGCCGCCCCAGATCACGAGCGTGTCGTCGAGCATCCCGCGCTGTTTGAGATCCTTGATCAGCGCGGCGGACGGCTGATCGGCGGCCAGGCACTGTTTGCGCAGTTCCTTCGGCAAGTTCGTGTGATGGTCCCAGTCGCGATGATAGAGCTGAATGAATCGCACGCCGCGCTCGGCCAAGCGGCGGGCCAGTAAACAATTCGCCGCCAGCGTGCCGGGCGTCCGGCAATCGGGGCCGTACATCTCCAAAATGTGCTGCGGCTCTTGCGAGATGTCGACGAGCTCGGGCACCGACGTCTGCATGCGGTACGCCAATTCATATTGTTCGATCCGCGTGGCGATTTCGGGATCGCCGACTTGGTCGAGTTTGATTTGGTTCAGCTTGGCCAAGTCGTCGAGCATCTCGCGCCGCGTCTCGGCGTCCAGCCCCGGCGGGTTTGACAAATACAACACGGGATCACCCGTGCGGCCGAACTTCACGCCTTGATGCTTCGTGGGCAGGAAGCCGCTGCCCCATAGCCGGTCGTATAAAGGCTGGCCGCCACTGCCGGAAATCAGCGTGACGAACGTCGGCAGGTCGTGGTTGACACTGCCCAAGCCATACGATATCCACGACCCGATGCTCGGCCGGCCGGCCAGTTGCGCACCGGTTTGCAGGAACGTGACCGCGGGGTCGTGATTGATCGCTTCCGTGTGCATCGACTTGATGAAGCACAAGTCGTCCGACACTTCGGCCGTGTACGGCAACAATTCGCTGAGCCACGCACCGCTCTGGCCGTGCTGCGTGAATTTGAACATCGACGGCGCGATCGGAAAACTCGCCTGCCCGGCTGTCATTCCCGTCAGCCGCTGGCCCATCCGCACCGAGTCCGGCAGTTCCGTTCCGCGCATGTCCGCCAGCTTCGGTTTGTAATCAAACAAATCCATCTGCGACGGCGCGCCGGACTGGCAGAGGTAGATGACGCGCTTCGCCTTGGCCGCAAAGTGCGGCAGACCGGGCAAACCACCCGCCGCTTGTTTCGGCGTCGCCGGGTCCGCCAGCAGTTGCTCATTCAGCAGCGAAGCCAGCGCCGCCACGCCCAAGCCAACGCCCGTCCGCCCAAAAAAATGCCGACGAGTGAGTCGCTGCCATTGTTCGAATGCCGGATGCATGTTGTTGGCCCTGTAGCTTGACTCTCCGAGTCGAGCGTCTCGGGTTGCATTGTTGTGACGCCGTATCCATGATACCCGTCAGCGCGCGGCCCGCCAAGTTCTTGGACCATCAACCCGTTCGCGCGCCCTCCGCAAACGTTTACGATCAATGTCACTCAGTTGGAGCCACGCCCATGACCGATGCCATTCAAATCGTCACCACGACCGCTCAGCAGGCCGACGCCCAGAAGATTGCCGCCGCACTCGTCGAACAACGGCTAGCCGCCTGCGTGCAAATCAGCGGCCCCATCACCAGCACCTATCGCTGGCAAGGCGCTGTCGAATCCGCGCAAGAATGGCTCTGCACAATCAAAACGCGGCGCGATCTCTACGACGAGGTTGAACAAGCCATCCGCCAACTACATCCTTACGACCAGCCCGAGATTCTCGCCACTCCCATCGTCGCCGGCAGCGCCGGCTATCTGAAATGGCTCGATGAAGAAGTGCAGGCACCTCCAACTCGAGCACCGTCCGGTTAGGTTTCCAGTTCAAACTGGTTCCGCCTGCGGGTAAGGCAAGTTCTACCTCGACGACCGGCCTGCCGCTTCGAAGCGGCCAAACAATACGAGGCATAATTGAGTGCTCCAAACCTGATGCACTTCGTTGTAGTCTGCACTGGCTTCAATCCAAAAAGTCTTCTTTGGGTCAGGCTCGGCATTCCGCAACTGCCGCGTCATATCGTCCAGAGAATCGGCAACCGAGACGATCCGACCGTTCGCAATCCCCACATACTTGCCGGCGTAGGGAGATTGTGGATTGTTTTGAGCGTCCGCGGCTACTTGACGTGCGACCTTGCGATTCAGTGTCTCAGTTGTCGGTGTGCTGTTCATCGGCATGCTTTCCATAAACTGCAAGGGCACTGCCAAGAAGCGTGAAGTCCTGCAATTACCTGTCGCCGCTGGCGCGCGACGTACCTTTCTTGAAGGCGTTGAATTGTTCGAGGTACGACGGTGGCGGTTCGCTGCGCAGGCCGGTGTCGCGGATGCCGCCGGGGGCGTCGTTATTGGCGCCGACGGTGCGCCGTGTGTCTTGCGTGGGGCGCAGGCC
>JBGTKH010000413.1:0-5552 GCA_041744735.1 Pirellulaceae bacterium
ACGGCAGAATCAGCGTTCGCCAACTGTGCAGAGGTTTCCCTTCGCCATCGACCGTGTAAGCCGGGGGCAGGCAATGGTAATCCGATTCATAGTTCAGCAAGGCCAGCCCAATCCGCTTGAGGTTATTGACACATTCCGTACGCCGTGCTGCCTCTCCGGCAAAACGGACGTTTGGAAGGAGCAGAGCGACCAATATTCCGATCGCGACGACGACCGCGAGCACTTCGACAAGCCTACGTGTCAGCGAACTACTACTACTAGCCTTCCGCACCGGCGATTCGCCAGCCGTGTCCGGACTTTCATAGGGGTTGTTGCTCATAGCCACCAATCCAGATTTCCCAAAGCCAGATGCCCCGCAGCGATCGACGCTGATGCATCATTGTAATCGTCCGCTGCTGCACGTTCTAGTCGCGCCGCGTGGCCCGAATTCATCAAAAGCCGCGTCTACTACGTTGTCCCAGAATTCTTTAAAGCAAGCATCGTCGGCGCCAGCGACCTTCGCCAATTCTTCGCGGAAGGCATGTGCCGCCATTCCAATTCGAGAATGAAGTTTTCGTAGTGCCGATCTGTGCGCATCACGCCCGTCGGGACACCGAGAGCGCCGGCAGGGGATTGTTCGGAACGCTGCGAGTGCATACCATCATCCAAAAACTCCTAAAGCGGCGACGAGTCGCCGCACTCCAAAGGTCGCCGCACTCCGAAGTTGGAGAAAACCGTGCTGGTCGAAACCCACTCGCTGACAAAACGCTACGGCCCGGTCACGGCGTTGGAGGATTGCACGCTGGGTGTCGAGCGCGGCGAAGTGTTTGGGCTATTGGGTCCCAACGGCGCGGGGAAGACGACGCTGCTGCGGCTGCTGCTGGGATTTCTAAAGCCCACTTCCGGCCACGCCAAGATCGACAATCTGGACTGTTATCGCCGCAGCGTGCAGGTTCATCAGCGTGTGGCCTATTTGCCCGGCGACGTGCGGCTGTTTCGCCAGATGCGCGGCCGCGACGTGCTGCAATTCTTTGCCGAAGTGCGGCCCGGCGGCAACCTGCGGCGGTCGCTGGACTTGGCCGAGCGGCTGGAGTTAGACCTCTCGCGCCGCGTGGCATTCATGTCTACGGGCATGCGGCAAAAGGTGGCGTTGGCGGCTACGTTAGCGGCTGAGACGCCGTTGGTCATATTGGATGAGCCAACATCGAATCTGGACCCGACCGTACGCGGCGTCGTGACGGCGCTGGTGGCCGAGGCTCAACAAGCGGGCCGCACCGTGATGTTCTCGTCGCACGTGCTGAGCGAAGTGGAGGAAGTTTGCGACCGCGTGGTGATCCTGCGCGACGGCCGGCTCGTGCATACACAATTGATGTGCGAGCTGCGGCGCCGGCACCGGATTCGTGCCACGATCAACGGCCCATTTCCCGATGTGCCGCCGCATTTCGACGGGCAATTGTCGATCCGGCATGACCGCGACGGCGACGTCACGATCGAAACGCCGGGCGAATTGGCGCCGCTGTTGGGTTGGCTCGCCACGCTGCCGCTGGCCGAAGTTAGAATTGAACCGGTCGGCCTGCGCGCGATTTACGATTACTATCACGATACGCCGCTGCGCACGGGGATCACGGCGGATGAGGGAAAAGAAGCGGTTGCAAAATGATGGAGGGCAAAATGATATGAGGATGTTTCGAGTCGTAGTCGTAGCCGAAGTTGTGAAACTTCGGAATTCTCACGAATTCCGCTACGAGTAGTGAAACTTCGGAATGCTCACGAAATCCGCTACGAGTAGTGATACTTCGGAATGCTCACGAATTCCGCTACGAGTCAGTGAAACTTCGGAATTCTTGCGAATTCCACGACGAGACGCCGCCAACAGGATTCAATCATGACGAAGCCGACGGACATTCAGATCAAACAAACCGACGTGACGACTGAGGAGATCGATTACCGCACGCCGATCAAATTTGGCGGCCGCGTGGTGGTCGACGTGGTGCTGCTGAACGTGTCGGTCGACGTCGAGACGCGCGACGGGCGGCGCGCTCAAGGGTTCGGTTCGATGCCGATCGGCAATGCTTGGGCTTGGCCCAGCAATCGAGTAACCGGCGAACAGACACTGGCCGCGATGCGGGAACTCGGCGAGCGGCTGGTCAGGCAAGCGAACGACTATCCCAGCTACGGCCATCCGCTGGAAATTACCCACGAGATGGCGGTAACATACGCTCCTACGGCCAAGCAAATCGAAACGGCCGCGGGGCTGGCCGAGCCAATGCCGCGGCTGGCTCAGTTGGTCGCCGCTAGTCCGCTGGAAGCCGCCATCCACGATGCTTATGGTAAGGCACGCGGCGCCAACTCGTACAATCTGCTCGGCGCGGAGTTTGTGAACGCTGATCTGGCCCATTATCTGAACGCGGATTTCGCCGGCGAGTTTCTGGATCGCTACACGCTGCGTGAGCCGAAGTCGCGCATGCCACTGTATCATCTCGTCGGTGCGCTCGACCCGATGACGGAGGCCGACATTCCTAAACGGCTAAATGACGGCTTGCCGGAAACGCTGGGCGAGTGGATTGCGGCCGACGGGTTGACGCATCTGAAGATTAAGCTGGCGGGCGACGACATGCAGTGGGACGTCAATCGCGTGGCCGCTGTTGAAAGCGTGGCAGTTGAGGCACAGGCCAAGCGCGGCTGCCGCCAGTGGCATTATTCGCTGGACTTCAACGAGAAGTGCGCGAACGTGCAGTACGTGCTGGATTTTCTGGCCAAGCTGCGCGAGCGATCGCCGGCTGCGTTGGACCGCGTGCAATACATCGAACAGCCGACTCATCGCGACTTGCGTGCCAACCCGGAGAACCGCATGCATGCGGCCGCGAAAATCAAACCGGTGGTGATCGATGAATCGCTGGTGGATTTCGAAAGCCTGCTGCTGGCCCGCGAGCAAGGTTACTCGGGCGTGGCTCTGAAGGCTTGCAAAGGACACAGCGAAGCGCTGCTGATGGGCGCCGCCGCGCAAAAGTATAAGATGTTCCTGTGCGTGCAAGATCTGACGTGCATCGGCGCGTCGCTGTTGCATTCCGCCAGTCTCGCCGCACGCATTCCCACGATCGCCGCCATCGAAAGCAACGGCCGCCAGTATTGCCCGGTGGGCAACCGCGGCTGGTCCGAGCGGTTCCCCGGTATGTTTACCGTAAGCGACGGCACCGTGCAGACGTCCGAGTTGAACGGGATTGGTTTAGGATTTTGATCAGGAGTAACTATAGTGATCGCCGCACCACGCATTGCAATTTGTCTCGCCGCACTTTCGATGATCGCCACCGGTGGCTGTGCAAAGAAACTGCAGACGTATCCTGTCAAAGGCAAAGTGACGTTCAAGGACGGCTCGCCGCTGTCCAAAGGTTTGGTCGAATTCGAGCCCGTGGACGGGGCGGATAAAATGAATGCCAGCGGCGAGATTCGAGCGGACGGTACATTCGTGCTGGGCACGCTCGAACCGGACGACGGCGCCGTTGCGGGGCGGCATCGAGCGATCATTGTCGTCCAGCCGGACGTCGGCACGGGGCCGGAAGACGTGACCGGCACCAGACGCGAGATCATCAATCCCAAGTATCGCCGCTATGACACGTCCGGCTTGGAATTCACCGTCGAATCAAAGCCGAACGAGTTTCAAATTGAAGTCGAGCCCTAACCCTTGGAGTGCGGCGACTCGTCGCCGCTTTAGGAGTTTTGGACTAGCGGGCGAAAAGACAAATTCGCCGTTACGTGTGCCGAGCGGCGCTCGGGAATTTACTATTCGAAAGGTTTGCCGATGACGCCACATGACCATGCCCGATCAACGCGGCGACATTTTTTGGCTTCCGGTGCGATGGGCGTCGGCTCGATTGCGTTGGCTTGGTTGCTGAATCAAGATCAGTTGCTGGCTAATCCAAAGAAGCCGGAGTTGGAGCCCGTCGAGTTTAATCTGCAGCCCAAGCAGCCGCACGCGCGGCCGCGAGCCACGGCGATGATTTCGCTGTGGATGCAGGGCGGGCCCAGCCACATCGACCTGTTCGATCCTAAGCCGGACTTGAATCGGCTCGACGGACAGACCTTCCCCGGCGATATCAAGTACGACAACGCCGCTCAGTCAAGTTCCAAAGTGCTGGGCAGTCCGTGGAAGTTTAGAAAGCACGGCCAGTGCGGCATGGAGCTGTCCGAACTGGTGCCGCATTTAGCGACGATCGCCGACGACATTTGCCTGATCCGCTCGATGCACACGGGCGTGAACAATCACGGCCAGTCGATTCGCGCGCTGAACACTGGCCAGACGCTGGAAGGCCAACCGTCGTTGGGCAGTTGGGTCACGTACGGCCTGGGGTCCGAGAGCCAGGACCTGCCGGCGTACATGTCGCTGGTCGATCCCGGTCAGCTTCCGGTGTTGGGTGTCGAGAATTGGTCGAACGGCTGGCTGCCGTCGCTATATCAAGGCACCGTCGTGCGGCCGCAGGAACCGCGGATTCTGAATCTCACTCCGCCCGAACGTTTGAAGGGCGAGGCCCAGGTGCAGTATCTCAGTTATCTCGAGCGTCTGAACCGCGCGCACCTGGAACGTCATCCCGGAGAGTTGGACCTGTCGGCCCGTATCGCCAGTTATGAGTTGGCGGCTCGCATGCAAACGGCCGCGAAAGAGGCGCTCGACCTGAGCGACGAGACGGAGGAAACCAAGCGGCTGTACGGCATGGACGAACCCGCGACGGCCGATTACGGAGCCCGCTGCCTGATCGCGCGCCGCTTGGTGGAACGCGGCGTGCGATTCGTGCAAGTCTTCACGCAAAATCAGTTCTGGGATCATCACAACGGCATCCGCAAAGGTCTGCCCGCGTCGTGCAAGAAAGTCGATCAGCCGTCGGCCGCGCTGGTGCGCGATTTGAAACGCCGCGGGTTGCTCGATTCCACGCTCGTGCACTGGGGCGGCGAGATGGGGCGCTTGCCGGTGATTCAAAACGACGCCGGCGCCGACAAAGTGGGCCGCGATCACAACACGTACGGTTTCAGCTCCTGGCTGGCCGGCGGCGGCGTGCGCGGCGGCTGCAGCTACGGCAACACCGATGAGTTCGGCCACAAAGCCATCGAGAACGTCGTCAGCCACGACGACTACCACGCCACCGTCCTACACCTCTTCGGCCTCGACCCCGCCAAACTAATCTACAAACGCGGCGGCCAAGAGCGCACGCTGCTGTCCGCTCAGCACGGGCGAATCGTACGCGAGATATTGGTGTAGCGAGTTCAACAGTTTGTTGACGGAAGCCGAGCGTGCGGACCTGGAGTCTTTGGTTGAATTGAGCGAGCGGCTTTCTCTGGTGCGCGCCGAAGCACTGCACTTGCTGGGGCGCCAACCCAAAGCTGAAGAGTTGTTTGCACTTTTTCCGCCCGATTGAACTGTCCCAGATAGCTGAAACACGATAATATCCTGCCGCGAGATTTTGCGACGAATCGAATTCGCGAACCTCCGGTAGTGTCCCAACATTGTGTTGCTAACGAGAATGAACGGAGGGTGGCTGGGGCTGAGTCCGCGTAGCCCCAGCTTGCAACGTACTGGGGCT
>JBGTKH010000414.1:0-3884 GCA_041744735.1 Pirellulaceae bacterium
CAGCTTGGGCTCAGCGAGGCGCTGGTCTGCTACGAACAGGGCGTGAAGCATCTGAAGCAATGCTATCAGGCGCTGCAGCAGGCCGAACGGAAGATCGAACTGCTAGCAGGCGTCGACGCACAGGGCAATCCGATCGCCAAGCCGTTCGACGACGAGGCTCTGTCGCTGGAAGAGAAGGCTGGTGCCCGCAGCCGCCGCCGATCGCGCGGCTCATCCTCGACCGCTGCCGCCAAAGAGCCCGATCAGGACGACATGGACACACCGGGGGGGCTGTTCTAGAATAGGGCGTGTTTGGATTTCCGATTTTTGATTTGAGATTTTCGATTTGTGCGACGAGCGGCAATCGATCTGAACTCTGCAATCGAAAATCGAAAATCAAAAATCGAAAACACCTCGCCGCCCGTTGAACAGCAGCCGCATGGTTCCTTCACCCGCCTTATCCTTCTCGGATCACGCCCAGCTTGTGCGTCGCGAGATCGATGCAGCTCTTGACCGCTACACGGATTACGGCGACGGGTGCCCGGCCAATTTGCGGGCGGCGATTCGGCACAGCCTGCTGGCTCCCTGCAAGCGGTTGCGGCCGATGCTAGTGTTAATGGCGGCCGAAGCATGCGGTTGCGACAGGAGCCGAGCAATGCCGGCGGCCTGTGCGGTCGAAATGGTCCACACGTATTCGCTGATCCACGACGACCTGCCGGCCATGGACGACGACGACCTGCGCCGCGGCCGGCCAAGCTGCCACGCGGAGTTCGGCGAGGCTGTGGCGATCCTGGCCGGCGATGCATTGTTGGCCCAAGCTTTTGAGACCATCGCGACCGGCATTCAATCGCCGTCCGCTGCGGCTCGCTGCTGCGCCGAGCTGGCTCATGCCGCCGGCGCGACGGCCTTGGTGGGCGGTCAGGCGGACGACTTGGCGGCCGAGTTTTCCACCGGCGGCGTCGCCGAATTGGAGGCCATTCACCGCCGCAAAACCGGTGCGATGTTTCGCGTGTCGATGCGGCTGGGCGGACTGGTCGCGGAAACGGACGACGAGCGGCTGGCTGTGCTGGACAAGTACGGCAAGAAGATGGGCTTGGCGTTTCAGATCGTTGACGACTTGCTCGACTATCACGGCGATGAAACCGCAATGGGCAAACGCACGCAGAAAGATTCGGGACGAGGCAAGCTGACTTTTCCGGCCATCATGGGCGTTGCGGAGAGCAGCGCACGGGCCGAACAACTGATCGGCGAGGCGTGCTGGGCACTGGAATGTTTTGGCGATCACGCAAGTGGCTTGGAAGCGCTTGCTCGTTATGTGTTAGAAAGGAATCATTGAGCGATGCACAAACTGCTATCCAAAATCGATACGCCGCTGCAACTGCACTCGATGAGTGTCGGCGAACTGAACGAATTGGCTGCCGAGGTCCGCGAGGTGCTCTGCAATCTGCTCAGCATCCGCACGGCGCACTTCGCGTCGAACTTGGGCGTTGTGGAATTGTGCCTGGCTCTGCACAGCGTGTACGACTTCCGCCACGACCGGCTGATCTGGGACACGGGGCATCAGATCTATCCGCACAAACTGGTCACCGGCCGCTACCACGAATTCAGCACGATCCGCACCAAAGGCGGCCTGATGGGCTATCCCAATCCGCACGAAAGCGACTACGACCTGTTCATGACGGGCCACGCGGGGGCCAGCGTGTCGACCGTGTTGGGAATGAAAAGCGGCGATGATTTGCTCAACCAGTCGCAGCGTTACTCCGTGGCGGTCATCGGCGACGGCGCGTTTCCATCGGGCATCGTCTACGAAGCGATGAACAACGCCAGCGGGATGAAGAAGAAGCTGCTGGTAATTTTGAATGACAACAAGATGTCAATCTGTCCTCGCGTCGGCGGCATGGCCAGTTACCTGGACCGGCTGCGCACCAATCCGTTCTACACGGGCCTGAAGACAGAAGTGGTCAAAGTCTTGAACAAAGTGCCGGTGTTGGGCGATCCGGTCGAGCGGTTCCTGGCTCAGTTAAAAGAGGGTGTGAAAGCCGGGCTGCACGGCGGGATGCTGTTCGAGGATCTCGGCTTCCGCTACATCGGCCCGATCGACGGCCACAACATCGCCGTGCTGCGCAAGTATCTGAAGATGGTGAAGGATTTGGAGGAGCCGATCCTGCTACACGTCGTGACCGAAAAGGGGCACGGCTTTCAACCCGCGGCGGCCGATCCCGTGTACTTCCACACGCCGCCGGCGTTCGAGCAGGACAACGGCAAAGCGGTGCCGAAGAAAAGCGGCGGCTCGAAGGCTTTCACCGATTACGCCAGCGAGGCCATTCGACAGCAAATGCAGCGCAACCCGCGCGTGACGGTGCTCACCGCCGCCATGTGCCAAGGCAATAAGCTGGAGCGCGTGCGCGAGGAATTTCCCGACCGCTTCTTCGACACCGGCATTTGCGAATCGCACGCCGTGGCGTTCGCCGCCGGACAAGCTAAAACCGGCTTGCGGCCGATCGTCGATATTTACAGCACGTTCTTGCAACGCAGCTACGATCAGATTTTTCAAGAAGTGGCGCTGCAGAATCTGCCCGTCACGTTCATGCTGGACCGCGCGGGATTGACTGGCCCGGATGGTCCCACGCATCACGGCACGTTCGATCTGGGCTACATGCGAGTCTTCCCCAACATGGTCGTGATGGCCCCGGGCGACGCGCGCGACGTATCGGCGATGCTCGAATTCGCTCTCTCGCACGACGGCCCGTGCGCGATGCGCTACCCAAAGGCCAATGCCCACGACATCGAGCGCGAAGTGGCGCCGATTGAAATCGGCCGCGCCGAAGTGCTGCGCTGGGGCAGCGACGGCGTGATCCTGTGCTGCGGCACACAACTGGCCGATTGCCTAAAAGCCGCCCAATCCTTGAGCGACGACGGGCTGGACGTGGGCGTGGTCAATGCGCGCTTCGTCAAGCCGGTGGACCAAGAACTCATCGCCCGCGCGCTCAATGAATGCCCGTGGGTCGTGACGGTCGAAGAGGCCGCGCTCATGGGCGGATTTGGCAGCGCCGTGTTGGAAGCCGCCTCCGACCTGGGCCTCGACACCAGCCGCATCCGCCGCCTGGGCATCCCCGACCGCTTCATCGAACACGGCGAACGCGCCGAACTCCTCTCCGACCTATCCTTAGACGCCCCCGGCATCACTCGTACTTGCCGCGAATTGGTCCGTTCCGCGCTTCGCGATGACAGGCTAACATCCAATGTCGCAGAGTTCACTTGAAAACTGCGATTGTAATTACCGTGAGCGGCCGAGAGACGTCCCAACTCGGCGCGTTTTCGATCAGCACGTGTATTGACTCCGACCGAGTGACATGTCTTGAGAGAACCGTGCCATGCAGGAAATCCGCGTCCTGTTTACGTCGAGTGGCGAAGACAGCTTCGACGTGCAATTGACGGACGCCGCGGGGACGCTGCTGGGCGCTGGAGGCAACTTCACTCCCTTTCTCGATGACGGCGACTACGAAAGTCTCCGCTGGTATCTGGAAGAATTCATGGACCTGCCGGACGGCGGGGCCGTGGTCCGCGCGCAGGCCGTCGAAAGGCAACTCGACCAGTGGGGCCGGCGGTTGTACGAGGCGATCTTCGCGCCGCAGGAAAGCCGGCAAGTCCTGCAGCAACTGCTCGCCGAGCCTGAACCGCGCGAGCTGACCATCGCCACGGACAAATCCGCACTCTTGCGGTTGCCCTGGGAACTGATGGCCGACGAAGCGGGCAGCCTCGCTCAGCGCGTCTCGGTGCGGCGTCAGTTGGCTGTGCCAAGTAGGACGGATTGCCAATCCGTCCAGCCACCTTCGAAAGAAATTCCGGACGGATTGGCAATCCGTCCTACGCGCCAGGCGAACCTGCCATTGCGGATGTTGTAC
>JBGTKH010000415.1:0-22299 GCA_041744735.1 Pirellulaceae bacterium
TTCACCGGGCCGCTCGGCAAATTCTCCAGCGCTTGCTCGACAATCTTCAGGCTCTCCTTGATCTCTTCCATGCGGATCAAGTAACGGGCATAGCAATCGCCGGCCTTTGCACAGCAAACCCGAAAATCGAAATCGGCATACGACAGATATGGCTGGTCCTTGCGCAAGTCGTACGTCAGCCCGCTGGCCCGTGCGATGGGGCCGGTCGCGCTGCGGTTGATTGCTTCCTGTTTGGTCAGCACTCCCACGTCCTTCGTGCGATCGACAAAGATGCGATTGCGATTCAGCAGCCGTTCCATGTCGTCCACGGTCTTGGGAAACGTCTTTAGGAAGCTGCGAATCTTTTCGATCACCAGCGGCGTCATGTCGTGCATCAACCCGCCGACGCGCGTGTAACTGTTGGTAAACCGCGCCCCGCACAGCGTCTCGAAGATGTCGTAAATCACCTCGCGCTGGTAGAACGCATACAGGAAGAACGTGAACGCACCGGTGTCGAGGCCCATCGCGCCGACACACAGCAGATGATCGCTGATGCGAGCCAACTCGGCGATGATCACACGGATGTATTTGCACCGGGCGGTCAGCTCGATCCCCATCAGCGTCTCGACCGCCTGATGCCACGCCACGTTGTTGGCCATCGGCGAGATGTAATTCATGCGGTCGGTGACCGTGACGTACTGGTTGTAATCCAGGTGCTCACCGATTTTCTCGAAGCCCGAATGCAAGTAACCGATGTCCGGGATCGCATCCACCACCCGCTCGCCGTCCAGCTTTAGCAGCAGCCGCAGCGTCGTGTGCGTGGCCGGATGCTGCGGACCGAAGTTCAACGTCCACAAATAGTCCTGCTCGGACTGAGTGGGTGCGGGCGTCATGGTGGGAGTCATTGCCATTGGGCGATCGTCACGGCTGTGTACGGCAGGAAGGTGCGGTTTGAAAGTTCTTTGGAATGACGAATGACGAAATACCCAATGACGAAAGAATGACGAATGTCGAATGACGAAGGGGCCACATTTTGGGCCGAGCGTCATTCACTCGTCGACACTCCATTTCGCTCATCATCATCTTTCTCTTCAGAATACAGGCTTCGTCATTCGTCATTCGTCATTTGTCGGTAGCGTTTCCATTCGTAAAGTTCCGCCCCGCGCTTATGCTCCGTCTCTTGTCAGCACCGGAAAATTGTGTCGTTCGCCGCGGCCTTGCAGCGGATAGTCTTTGCGCAGCGGGTGCGCGGTGAACTCCTCGGGCATTAGGATGCGGCGCAGATCGGGATGGCCGTCGAAGTGAATGCCGAACATGTCCCACACTTCTCGCTCTAGCCAATTCGCGCCTTCCCACAACGGCACAACGGACGGCACGGACAGGCTTGGCTCGTTCAACATTACGCGGATCGTCAACCGTTGGCCCGTGCGCGTGTTCAACAGCAAGTACACCAAACCAAAACGGTCTATTGCGTCGCGGTAGTGCAGGTAATCGACGCACGTGATGTCGACCAGCATGTCGAAACCGCAGTCGTTCTTTAGAAAGGTCAGCGCTTCGAACACGCTGGCCTGCGGCACGACCACGCGCGTCTGCCCACGGAATTCGCTCAACGTGGCATCCAGGCACGTGGCCTTCAGCAGATTCAGGATTTCCTTATTGGTAATCACCGTCCGCCGTCTCTTTCATGATTTTGCCCCCCGTGATTTTGCGACCCCCGCCGCTCTAGCGCAGCGCTGGTACCTGACCCAAGATCGGCAATTCGATCAACGCCCGCTTTCTTTGCTGCCGCTGGGGCAGATTGAATTCCTTGCCCGAGATGGTTCCTTCGAGCTGGATCTTATCCTGCAAGTCGATGATCGCTTGAATCAATTGTTCGGGCCGTGGCGGACAACCGGGGATGTACATGTCGACTGGGATGAAGCGGTCGATGCCTTGCACGACACAGTAGGTGTCAAACACGCCGCCGGTCGACGCGCACGCGCCCATTGAAATACACCACTTCGGCTCGTGCATCTGCTGCCAGATGCGTTGCAGCACAGGCAGCATCTTCATCACCACTCGGCCGGCCACGATCATCAGGTCGCACTGCCGCGGGCTGAAGCGGAACACTTCGGCGCCGAAGCGGGCCAGATCGTGTTTGCTGGCACCGGTGGCCATCAGTTCGATGCCACAGCACGCGGTGGCGAACGGCATCGGCCAAAGGCTGTTCTTGCGGCACCAGTTGCCCAGTGCGTCGAGCTTGCTGACCACGACATTTTCGGGAAGCTCTACCGCCATCGGAACACCCCCTTTCGCCATGCGTAAGCAAAGCCCAACGCCAGCAAGGCGATGAACACCAGCACCTCGCCGAACACCAAGGCGCGGCTCAGTCCGATTCCCGCTGCATTGGCCGTCTCGATCACCGCGTCGAGCCCGTGCTCGTTCTTGCTGGCCACGGCCCAGGGATATAGGAAGAGCAGTTCGACGTCGAAAATCAAAAACGCGATCGCCACTAGGTGAAATCGCACGTCAAAGCGGCGCCGCGTGTCGTGAATCGGGTCCATGCCGCTCTCGTACGGCATCTCTTTCACGGCCCCCGAACGCTTCGGCCCCAACACCCCCGCCACCACCAGCATTCCCGCCGACAGCAGGACGGCACACAGCGCGAACAGAAAAATGGGCAGTACGAGCGTTTCCATAAGGAACGTCACGCAAACGGCTTGTGACCACCAAATCCGACTTTGTGAATCTTATCACAAAGGTAGGCCGATAGAAAACCCGGCACAGCGGCCGAGTTCACGCCAGCATCCTATCGGCCGGACGTGGATTGGTCAACCAGAGGCCGAGTAGCCGAAGTCGCCAGACTTTGGATGGGGTACTTTCGACCGATACTTTGCACTGTCCAAAGTCTGGCGACTTCGGCTACGGGGTCATGATTAGTCTGAATTATGGCTTGGCCAGACGCATCAATTTCGCGCAGCGGCCGACGAAACGGAACAAAGTGTGGCCCAGCACCCAAAGCGGCAGGACAGCGTATTTGGCAAAGCCGACGATCCGATGATTGTGCGGCCGGCCGCGCTGGAATCGCCAGCGGTCGTAGATCCGCAGCGGGGCGAACGTCCAAGGTTCCTTGAATCTCCAAATCTTACAACGGGGTGTCTGCGATTCGCAGTCGTCCAGAATCCCGTTCACCGCGCGGCGAGCGGCTTCGTTGGCCGATTCCATCGTGGCCAAGTCGGTATTCGTGCGTACAAAGTCGGCGGCTAAGGCGAGATTTCGGATTTTCGTGACGGCTTCTGGCCGCGACTTCCATGAATCGGCTGTGTTGATCAACAGCGGTTCGCGGTTGGTCAGTTCGCCAGAAGGCAACACCTCGATCGCTGGGTCGAGGAACCAATCGACCAGGTCGCTGTCGTTGATGTCGAGCGACGTGCCGTCGTTCAGGTGGTCCTTGAGCTGCTTCCACACTTCGTCCTTGATTTGATCGATCGTCGACTGCTTTGCCGGCCGCTGATGGCTGCCCGGCTTGTTCCAATCGGAGATATCGACCGAGAGAATGCCTTGCACGTTGCCCTTGCCGTATTTGCTAAAGTCGAACTGACGCCAGAACCGCCGCTGAGCGATCGACGTCAACGCCCAGGATGAATCGATGTACAACGTGTGCCCCAAAACATCCTCGAGGTCCTTTCGCAGGTAGAACTGCATGCCGGTCATCCATTCGACCTTCAAGTCGCGCAGCCGGCCCATCTGCGGATCGGCCTGGACCATCGCGGGCGTGACTAAGTCGCGCATCACTTCGACCGGCATGGCGGCGACGTAGTAGTCCGCCTCGACGCGCGTCCGCGAACCGTTCTCTTCCACGGCCACACTTTGAATGCGGCCGTCGGCGCAATCGAATTCCACGACGCGGGCATTCGTCCGGTAATCCACCCCCAGCCCGCGCAGGTACTTCACCCACGGGTCGATCCACACATCGTTCGTGGGTCCGCTCAGCACGCGATCGACTTGCACGCCCGGCCGAGCCAAATCGAACATCAATTGCAACAGGATGTAGCCGCCCGTGCGCGTGCTCATCTCCTTGGCCTGCGCCGCGACCAGCGAGCGTGTCAGTCCGTTGGCGAAGTACTTTTGATACGCCTCCGATTGCTCGTCGGCTTTCGAAAATTCCCACCACGGCTGTTTTTCGTATTCGGCCAGCCGTCGCTCGTGGCACGTCGTCAACAGCACGAACAGCCGCTCGCTGAATTGGATTAGATCCTTCAAGCCTAAACCAAGCTCGCCGCCGAATACGTAGCGAAACGATCGCAACAGGTCCGTGGGCGACACCGGCATATGAACCGGAAACAGCAATTCATCGGCACCGGCCCGCGCAAGCTGCACTTCGTCGGTTCCGATCAGATTGTCGATGACCGATTTGTCGCCGAACGGAATCCGCCGCATCGTGTCGGGCAGATGCCGGTAGAATCCGGGAAAGAAACGGAAGCCGTGCTCGCCCGGCAAGTCCTTGTTATCGCCCGTCGCGCTGCCCGGCTTGGGATGGCTGCGGGCCTTGCCGCCGGGAATGTGGTGAGCGTCATAGACCACCACTTCAAACCCGCGTTCCGCCAATTCATGCGCGGCACTCAACCCGCCCACGCCGCCGCCAAGAATTGCCACTCGCTTTGCCATGCTCGGTGTTCTCTGGAACTGTAACTTGGCACGTCCGCGATTGTCACGCCAGTCTTGCTCGTCTATCCTCCGAGTGTAACATGTTTAGCCGTATTGCTAATAAGTCGCTAGAGGCCGCCATGAGAGTCGCTGTGTTTAGCACGAAGAGTTACGACGAACGTTTTCTGCAAGGCGCGGCGCAAGAAAGCGGACATGAGTTGACTTTTTTTGAGCCGCGGCTGTCCGAGCAAACGACCATACTCGCGCGCGAATTCCCGGCGGTGTGCGCGTTTGTGAACGATCAGTTGGACCGGGGCGTGCTGGAGCAGTTGGCCGAGGGCGGCACGCGGTTGATCGCGCTGCGGTGTGCGGGGTTCAATAACGTCGACTTGCAGGCCGCGGCCGAACTAGGGATCAAGGTCGCTCGTGTCCCCGCCTATTCGCCGCATGCGGTAGCGGAACATACGGTCGGGTTGATACTGGCCCTGAACCGGCACCTGCACAAGTCGTACAACCGCGTGCGCGAAGGAAATTTTTCGTTGGAGCGTCTGCTGGGCTTTGACTTGAACGGGCAAACCGTGGGCATCGTCGGCACGGGACAGATCGGCAGCGTCGTGGCGCGGATTCTGCACGGCTTCGGCTGCCGCATACTGCTCTACGACGTGGTCGAAAATGAAGCGTGCAAAGCATTCGGACAATACGCTCCGTTACCGCAACTGCTGTCCGAGTCCGACATCATCACGCTGCACTGCCCACTGGTGCCGCAAACGCATCACTTGATCGACGGCCCCGCGCTGAATCAAATGAAAACCGGCGTGATGCTGATCAACACCAGCCGCGGGGCGCTGATCGACACGCAAGCCGTCATCGCCGCCCTGAAGTCCGGCAAAATCGGCTACCTGGGCCTGGACGTGTACGAAGAAGAGTCCGACCTGTTCTTCGAAGACCTCTCGGGCCAAGTCATCCAAGACGACATCTTCTCGCGCCTGCTGACCTTCCCCAACGTCATCATCACCGGCCACCAAGCCTTCTTCACCCGCAACGCCCTAGAAGCCATCGCCCGCGTGACGATGGAAAACATCACCGCGTTTGAACGGGGAGACGAACTGAGGCGGCCAGCAGAAGCAGCGCAGGCACCGCGACTCCAGTGAATTGTTCGGAGGATTTTTCCCTTTCCGGAAGTTGCCGTGGGAAGTCGTCTTGCAAGATGCCTCGCACGCCGAAACTCTGCGGCAAGTTCTGTTTTCGCGCGCCACGGCCAAGTTTATCGGAACGTCCACTTCCCGCGGAAGCCTGCCCCTGCCCAATGCGACTCGACGTGACTTGGGGAAATTCTTGAAGTCGGTGAAATGAATGGCGGCACGGCGGCCTTCATTTGTTGGGCGAGAACGGTAAATTGGAATTTAACTTTTTTGCGAAAGTGGGGAAAGCCATGTCTTCTGTCACGTTTCGACGGGCTGGCGGATTGGCTCGTGCAGCATTTGCGATCGCTTTGTTGGCTACCGCCTGGTTGTCTGCTTCCGGCGATTTTTGTCGCGCGGCAGATGGCGCGAAACTGGAAGAAGCGCTGTTGCAGCAGGCGCCCAAAATCCTGGAAGCGTTGCGATCGCGCGGCTGCCGCAGCGCGGGTGTTCTGAAATTCCGAGTGCTCAAGGGCCAGGGAAAGCCGTCGGACGACGCAGGCACGTTGAATTGGCTGATCGCCCAACGGCTGGAGGCGGCCCTGGTATTGGCGAGTTCGCCGCAGGCCGGCACGCGAATTCAACTGGTTCGCGACGCCAGCGGCGTGGCGGCCAAAATCCGTGGCGCCAGCCATCTTTCGGGCAATGGACGACAGTTGCTATTCGACGCACAGTATACGGCGGCCTGGGGAGAGGCAAAGATTAACGTGGACGCCTTTGTCACCGGCGTGGTGCAGGTTGCGCCGGACCTGGAAAACTTGCAGATCGACGTTCTCGCCGTCCGTCGACAGGCCCCCGAGTTGGAAGCCATCGCGCGGTTCTTTGTGCAAACGGACGGCGCGATCCTAAACGAATTGGGAGAGAGTTTTCAACTTCGCTCCCTGCCCGACGATGGGGACGATCCAGCGGCACGAGCCCGGCTCGTGAAATCGCGTCCACAGGAAGAGTTTCCGCTGGTCCACAAGCCCTCGGTGTCCTTGCGAATCTTCTATGACGACCGACCGGTTGAACTTACATTCGAACATGGTGAAGCCGTGATCCCCGAACCACGCGAGGGACAGACGGTCACGATGAAGCTGGAACGCTTGGATCGTTCCAACGTTGTGCTGGGCGCGGTGCTCAAGGTCAATGGAGAAAACACGCTATTCCGCCAGCGGATGCGGGATTTGGATTGCGCCAAGTGGGTTTTGAAACCGGGAAGCCCTGCGACCACCATTCGCGGATTTCAATCGGATGACAACCGAGCCGAGGCTTTTCGCGTCGCCTCCCGCGAAGAATCCGAGCCCTTGGAAATGTACTACGGCCCCGACGTGGGCAACATTTCGCTGGTCGTGTTCCAAGAGGCTTCCGCGCCGCCCCCGCCCGATTCGCGTGACGAAGCGCCCGATTTGCTCGCGATTGCCAAAGCTCAATTTCCCGTCAAGCCGCCGCTAAACCAGGAAGCATTGCAGGCACAAATGCGCATCGCTGTTGAAGGAAATACGACGCGAGGCATCATCGCTCACGGCGGCGAAATTGGCCAACGTATTCAGATGGAAAAGTACTTCTGGAATGTCGAGCCGATTATGTCCGCCGTAATTCGTTATTACCAGCCGACTCGTTCTCCATTACCGCGCTGACGAGCCGGCCGGCAGTTGTAGCGATCCAGAGATCAATTACCATGACCAGTCACCAATGCCCAACAGGCGCAATTGCTTTCCAGGCGGCCGAGTCGTAGGAAACGGGAGAATCAGTAATGGTCCGGCAAACGACGTCCATCTTCATTGGGATTTTCGTGGCAGTGGTAATCTGGCGGGCTGCTCACCCGGCGTCTCTTGCCGCGGCGGGGCCGACCGAAAACGTCGTGCCGCAGGACACGTGCGTGGTCGAGTTGAATCTGCCTGAGGGGGCGACGGTTAGCGTGGACGGACGCGAGTATGGGACCAAGCGACTGCTGACGTTTCAGGGACTCAATCCACAACGGACTTATTCTTCACGACTGATCGTATCGTTTGGAAACGGCGCCCAGGTCGAACGTAAACTACTTGTCAGCGGCGGACAACGACTTCAAGTCGCCGTGGCGAACCCGGAAACGAAACGCCCCGTGGTCGTGTTACAGACCGGCCATTCGCGCCGCCCGGATTTCATCGCGTTCTCTCCGGACGGACACTACCTGGCGTCCGCGCCCACGGATCAAGCAGAGATTCTGCTGTGGGACGTAAAGAGTGGAAGAAAGGTTCGGCAGTTGTCCGGCTCCGTGAATACTCGTGCGTGCCTGGATTTTTCATTGGATGGGCAGCGCCTCGTATCGGGCGGTAGCGACACTGTGCGGGTATGGAACCTAACGACAGCCAAGCAGCTTCGCCTGTGGCACGTAAAGTCAGGTCCGCGGACTGGGCTCGTGGCCCAGAGAGATTGGCAAGTGAATTGCGTCGCAATTTCGCAAGACGGCAGATATGTGGCTGCTGGTGGATATGGCGAGATCGCCCCTGGGTTGGGTAATGGTGCTGCGTTGCGAGTCTGGGACGTAGACAGCGGCGCAGAACTATGGAATTCCCAAGGATTCACGGACTCGGTGAACGTCGTTGCCTTTTCGCCCGACGGGCGACGTATCGTTTCCGCTCCTGTGCATCCCGATTTAACACTCGACAAATCCATTCGGCTGTGGGACGCAAAATCCGGCCGCGCACTCGGACGCTTCGATGTGCCCGTCCAGCAAGCATACAGCGTAGGGTTTTCCAAAACCGGCGAGCGAGTCATCGTCGGAGCATGTGACACAGCCTTGGGGTTTTGGGACCTGGAATCGGGGCAAAAACTGGATCGAACGGACATCCCTTCTGCGACGTTGAAACAGCCGGGCGTGCGTTTCAGCCACTTTTGTCGCGTGTTGTTCTCCGGAGACGGGCGGCATGCACTGCGGCAAGTCAACGACACGTCTGTATCGGTAGCCGACATTGGTACCGGGCGTGAGTTGAGGAATTACGAAGGGGTCGTGCCTCTGGCGCTGTCGCATGATGGTCGATTGGCCGCCTACGCGATGCCGGACGGAGTGCAGCTTTGGGATGTGGAGCAGTGGAGGGAGGTTTGTCGACTCGAAGCGAACTTGGCAACGGATACCGTGATGGGGATTTCACCCAATGGAGAGTGGCTGGTTTCAGCGAAAGAAGGTAACTGGATCTCTGGCGACGATCACGCGTTATATCTCTGGAACGTTAGCTCCGGCCGAATGTTCAATCGATTGGCGGGCCACCATGGTTTTATACAGCGGGTCGTTTTTTCGCCGGACAATCGAATGGTGGCGTCGGCAAGCAATGACCAAACATTCCGTCTCTGGGATATTGAAACGGGCCGGGAAGTGTGGCGGAACGTCGTCGACACACTTCGTGTCGCCGATATTGGATTTTCTCCCGACGGGCGAAGGCTCATTACGGCAATTCACGGGGAGGACGTGTCATTGTGGGACATCGCCACTAGGAAGCAAATCCGATGGTTCGATTTGCCAGGCCCTGCAGCCGCTAGGTGCGTCGCCTATTCGCCAGACGGACGATACGTTGCTGCCGGACGATGGTCTGGTGAGATTCACGTGTGGGACGCCAACTCCGGACGGGAAGTGCGCCGTTTTCAAGAAGACAAGTTCGTGCGGGCTCTGACGTTTTTTCCAGACGGCAAAAAGATCGCCTCAGATGCCATTCCCAAGCGCTTATGGGATGTCGAAACGGGCCGGGAAATCCGCGGATTCTTCGACCAAAACATGGGCAGCCGTCTCGCGTTTTCACCTGATGGTAGGTTGATGGCGTCCCCGTGCCTCATCGGTAGCTTAACCGCGGGGGATGCCACAGGTCATTATGGTGTCCTGTTGTGTGACACGCAGAGCGGACGGGTCTTACATCAGCTAAAAGGACATCGTTATGAAATTGGGTTCGTCGCGTTTTCACAATCCGGGCATACCTTGGTGTCGAGCAACAAGAAAGAAGGACTGCGGCTGTGGGACGTAGCCACGGGATCAGAATTGGCTCGAGTGGCCTTCTTCAAATCAGGCGATCTAATAGTCACGACGTCGGAGGGTCTGTTTGATGGCCCCGAACGCGCGCGGAATCTGGTCGGTTACACGATCGCAGATGGTCTCGATGTCGTACCCGTAGACCGATTCTTTCAGGACTTCTATTATCCGGGACTTTTACCGGCTTTGTTACAAGGTGAGCGGCCGCTGCCCGGTGCAAAGGTCAAGCTCTTACCGCCGCCGCTGGTGCGGATTGTATCACCCAGCCACGACACACCCGTAGATGTGGCTCAAGTCGCGTTAGTCGTTGAACTCTCGGACCAGGGTGGCGGGATTCAGGGGCCGTGGCTCGTTCATAACGGCGCGCGAGTGCCGATCGCCGGCAATACACAGCGTGAAGGTGATCCGGCTAGGCACACGCTGACCGCCACCCTTGTCCAAGGCGAAAACCGTTTGGAAGTCCACGCGGCCAGCACCGATGGCGCGTGGGAAAGCGAACCGGCCGTGCTGGTGTTGCGATATGAAAAGCCTTTGGACCAGCCAGAGATACATGTGCTGGCCGTCGGGGTCAGTGACTATCGGCTGGACGCCTATGACCTGAAGTTCGCTGCCGCCGATGCCAACGCCATCGCGGCCTTGTTCGACAAGCGCGGGAAGTCGCTCTACAAGTCCGTTCACGTCTCTAACCTCATCGACGCCGCGGCCCTCAAGACGACCATCCATGACACGTTAAAGGCAATTGCGGCGCGGGCCGAACCGCAAGACACGCTCGTCGTGTTCCTGGCCGGACACGGTGTGACTCTCGGACAACGGTTCTATTTTCTGCCCCACGATTTCTCGTCACAGGCCAAGACGGTAGAGGAAGATATCCGCCAGCAAGGACTACCTGCGGACGTACTCGGCGACTGGATTGGCGCCGTGCCAGCCTTGAAACGGGTTTTGATTTTCGACACCTGCCAGTCGGCCAGCGCACTGAGTCTCGCCGGCTTGAGCCGCGACCCGTTCACCCTCCGCGGCGCGATGGAACGGCTGAGCCGCGCGCAAGGCGTCTTTACGATCGTCGCGGGTGAAACGGATGCCTACGAAGTCAAGGAATTACAGCACGGCCTGCTCACATACACGCTACTGGCCGGGTTGCGTGCCGTGGACCGCGGACCGTTGGCCGACAAATCCGTCACCCCGACGAACGACGATCGCCTCGTCGATGTGCTCGGGTGGTTCAGCTTCGCCTCCGACCACGTGCCCGATTTGACGGAACACTACTTCGGCAAGATTCAACAAGTGCAAACCGCCGGCCACGGAATGAGTTTTCCAATCTTGCCGTTGGACGAGCCGTAAACGATTCGACTTGCAATACCATGTAAGGTCGGGGAAGGGTAGCCGGAGGTTAGCATTATGCGATCTTATCAAATCCGACTCGCATTTCTGTTTTTAGCAGTCGTGACCGCTGGATTTGCGCCCGCGGCTGAGAACGACAAAGCCGAAATGGTAAAGTCACAGGTAAAGGAGAAGACGGATCGCTTCCACGCTGCCCAAAAAAGGGGCGATTTGCAGGAGATGGAACGAATCGGCCCCGAAATCGACAACTTTGTGCAGAAGGCGCTCGGCGATTATCCGGACCCGATGCTCAAATCTCCGCTTCAAAAGCAACTGGCTGAGACCAACGTCTCTTGGCGTCTAATGCTTGGGGAGGAATACCTGGATCAAGGTCAACCAGGGCGCGCAGAGCCGTTTTGCCGACGCGCGTTGGAATTGGCGGACGAGTGCCTTTCTCCCCTTTTTAGTTACGATGGTTACGCGCCGACGAGCACCCTTTTGAAATCTGTGCAGGCGTCCGGCGCTGCCGAGGAGGTTGCCAAGCTGCAAAAACGGATGAGATTCTACGAGCTTAAGAGTCTGCTTGATGAGGCAAACAACGACAAAAATTATGCGAATGCCGAGCTCATTACGCAACAGGCGCTTGAGGCGGCAGAGCAACTGTTTCCGCAACACCCGCTGGTCATTGCTTGGTGCGTTGGTAACCAGGCAACGATTTACCACATTCAAAAAAAGTACCCTCAGGCCGAAGAATGCTACGCACGGTTCAATGCACTCGCCCGTGACTCACTGGGCGCAAGGTCTACGCGTTATCTCCCCGATGGTGTGCTGGGACGGTCTTATTACGAGTTTTGGTGTCATGCCGCACAGCGCGGACAACAACAGTCTGAGCGAGCCAAGAACTGGCTGCTGGAGGCAGTGCATCATCTTGAAGTGGATTATGCGGCCGATGGAACGAGACAGGATGCGCTCTGCAATGCTTTAAACGAATTGGGGTACCTGTATAACCGGGATAACAACGCAGACCAGGCCGAGCGGGCCTATCGGCGCTGGCTGGTCTTGTTCCAAGAATTCAAAATTGCTCAAGGCTATTCAGCCGACGTCGCATTCAGGAACGAGTTCACGGTGTATTGGAACCTTGCTACGCTCTGCTGGGAGCAAGGAAGGTACGACGAGGCACAGGCCAGTTACGAGGAAGCGCGCGAAATCCTGAAACGTCTGAATTCGCCGAGTAATGCGATTGAGATACCGAAGCTTGAGATTCAACTCGCCGCTGTGCTTTCGCGGCAAGGCAAATTTGCGGATGCCGAGCGGCAGCTCAACAGCTTGCAAAACGAATTGGAGTTGCGGTTCGGCCGTGAAGACCCGCACGCATCAATCCTGCTGGACCAGATCGCCAGAATCTATTTGGAGCAAGGGCGTGTCGCCGCAGCCGATCGTTTGTTTAGGAGGCAAATTAGCTTGCTTGAGCAGCTCAACGGTTTCTTAAATGCGCAGGTCGTTGATTCAATTGAGGAACTTGCCGACGAATACCTGCACCAGAAAAGATACGCCGAGGCAACGGCGCTCTCGGAGCGCGTTCTAAACCAACTCAGGAATGACAACTCGCATTTGGATTTCAAAAATAAGGCAATGTCCCTCGCCTTGTGCAACCTGGCAATTGTCCGCCTTGACCAGAAAGAATATGCGAATGCCGACGAGCTACTCGCAGAGGCGATCCTAATTGCCAAGGGCGATCCGACGTTGGCCGGCCTGGCGCAGTCACTCGAGCACAATACCGCTTTTGTCAAGGCGGCCTCCGGCCAATACAGCGAAGCGGCGAGCTGTTACGAGGAATTCCTCAAGCGCGAAGAGGCGGCAGGTGCAAGCGACGGGGACCATATAACGTTGCTTTCCAACTTGACTGTGGTTTATTGCCACCAAGGTAGGTTCACGGAGGCAGAAGCGCTAGCTCGGCGAATCGGGGAAATTGACAGGCTGGAAATGAGCAATCTGGCGTGGTTTTTTGCAGAGCACGGCCAAGACGCCACAGCGGAACGTCTCACCCAGCAGGCGATCGAGTTTGCGGAGCGATCAGGTGTCGGCATGATTCGTCGTTCGGTCGACTATCAGCAACTCGCGAAGATTCAATGGCGTCAGAAACGCACCAGCCAAGCGATCGAAAACCTGCGCCGCGCCATGCAGTTGGCCGAGGAGCAGCGATTCCAGGCGTCCAGCTTCGCCTTCGATCGCGCGGTGGTTTTCGAGCGATTCGGCACGGCGTATGAAACCATGGTGAGCTGGCAGTACGGCTTGGGAAACGTTGACCAAGCGTGGAACGCCGCGGAACGGGGCAAGGCGCGATCTCTCCTGGACGAAATGGAGTCCAAGCAGGCGGACCTGTTGGCGAGAGCACCAGTGCAAAAAGTCGAGCTACTCCGCCAACGGGAGGCGGTCGCCAACGTGCGCGTCGTAGGGCTCGAACGGCAGCTAGAAACGCTGCGCATTCAGACCGGCCTTGCAAACGACGTGCGCAATCGACGCCGCGAGAAACTCGATCTGGACTTGGCCGACGCCCGCCAGGACGTGGTGAACGTTTACCGCGAGATGCGGGTCCTCAGCCCCGCCTACCAACTGACCGGGGCTGCGAAGTTCGACCCCATCACCTTGAAGCAGTTTCAGGCGTGGTTGGCAGAACGGCAGGCAACTCTGCTGATGTACCTGCTAGGCGAGAACGAGGGATTCTGCTTCGTGGTTTCACCCACCGGCCAACCACAGCTTGAGAAACTGGATATTTCCGCGGAGGGAGCCGGGCTGTTGGGCATCGAGCCAGGCCCGTTTAATGCGGAGCGAGCGGACGCGGCAATGCGAGTCAACGGCAACCATTTGCACGACCTTCTGGCGCATCCTGCGAAAGCGTATGACGCCGTGCCGCGGCTGGCCCAACTTTGGGAGCTGGTCGTTCCAGAAGCGGTCCGGCGTGGATTGACCGACGGAAGAATTGCAAATCTAATTGTTGTACCAGACGGGCCGCTATCGTTATTACCCTTTGAAGCGTTGGTTGTGGAGAGTGGCGAATCTACGAAGTTTCTGCTCGACATGGGGCCGCCAATTCAATACGCCCCGTCTGCGACAGTACTTCTGAATCTCGCACAGCGCACCTCCAGGACCGCACAAGCAACGGCCGCGTCGGTGTTGACGGTAGGTGACCCCGCTTACCAGCAACCGTCGCACGGCGGCGGAACCAGGAGTGTCTTGGACGAGCTGCGGGCGGGTTCAATGTATGCGCGCAGCGGCGGTACGCTGGAGCGATTGCCATTCACGAACTGGGAGTCGCATTGGGTTGAAGAACACTTCACAAAAAACGGCGTCGCCGTGCGGGCTCTGCGGGGCCAGGCGGCGACGGAAGCCAATCTCCGCGCGCAGGTCAGCGGGCGGCGAGTAGTTCACTTGGCCAGCCACGGCCTGGCGGACCAGCAATACGGCAATTTCTTTGGCGCATTAGCATTGACTCCCAATAGCTCCGGTCCGTTCGATCCGGCCAACGATGGCTTTTTGACGCTGCCAGAGATATACGAACTGAATCTGTCGGGCTGCGAACTGACGATCCTCAGCGCCTGCCAGACCAACTTCGGACCGCAGCAACGCGGTGAAGGCGTGTGGGCCTTGTCGCGCGCGTTTTTGGTCGCCGGTTCGCGCCGTGTCGTGGCGACGAATTGGAACGTCAACGACCGGGCCTCGGCGACCTTGATCAGTTACTTCACGTCGCAACTCGCGCAAGCCGAAGCTCGCGGCGAAACACCTGATTACGCGCAGGCGCTCCACCACGCCAAGCGCCGCATCCGCCAAGAAAACAACGGCCGCTGGGCCAGCCCGTTTTACTGGGCGCCGTTTGTGTTGATCGGCCCGAAGTGAGACACGCGGTCGGTCTGCATTCCCCAGACATCACCCTGTTGGCAAGAGGTTTTCTTAACATGGTGAGCGCTCGAAAGTTTAGCAATTCAACCGCTGTATTGGTTACTGTGACGCGACAAACATTTCTCGCGTTCGTGCTTGTGGTGGCCAATGATGTGCCATCAAGGTTTGTGGTCGCGCAGAGTCAAGATGCATCAGTCGGATCCGTGGCCTATGTCAAGGCATGGCGAGCGAAAGTTAAGCATGGCGAGCAAGTCGTGGCGACGGTTGCCAGTGGCAAGTGGGCCTCGGTCGAGCAGATCAAGGGGAATTATTACTTGCTTTCCCTCAGCGACATCAATGACAAGCAAGTGCGAGGGTGGGTCCATCGTGATGACCTGTTGGTCCGCGGCCGGTTCACTCGCGCCGAGCAGACCATGCTTCAGCAATCACAGGCGATCTACAACCAAGTTCACAAATTGGTTTTTGATGGACTACCGCTCGACGGCTGGGATTTTCTTGACAACGCGCGGCGGGCCGTATCCCTCGTCAGCATCGTTTGGGGCGCCGACCATCCCGAGCCGACTCGCTACAAGGAACACGTCGCGGGGATCCTTGAGCAGCAAGGAGAATTCACGGCTGCCAAAACTTTGCGTGAAGAGATTCTCGAAACGCGGCGGCGCAGCTTGCCGTCGCCGCATGGCGACACCGCCGATGCCATGAGCAAACTTGCGATTGTCCTGACCGACGCGGAGCGGCAAATTGCACTTTACAAAGAAGTGGCCGACATCCACGCCCAGGTTCACGGAAAGGAACACTACCAGTATCTGATTACGCTTCAACGGCGAGCCAATGTGCATTTGGCGGCGAATCAGTTGCAGTTGGCGCGCGAGTGCTTCGAGGAACTTGTACCCACGCTGCAGAAGGCAGATATACATCCTTGGGGGCTTAATGCGGCCCTGAACCTTGCGACGGTGTGCGCGCTACGGACCATGCGGCCGCCGAAAGAGCGTACGAGACGTACGCAATCACGTCATCCAAACGCACCAGATTCTCTTGATCTGGCAATGCTCCGCCGCGCAGCGCCTCTAAAATCGCGAACGAAAACAGACCGTGCCCCACGTCGCCAAGTCGGTAGTTTTCGTGGCTGTACTGGCCGCTGCTGCACGAGGCAAACTTGCCTTGCCCCGTATGTTCGCGTAGCGCGGCGACGAAGGCGGCGGACATGCCCGGCCCTTGCGGCATTTCGCTGCCGCGCGTATCGCCGGAAATTCGCTCCTGGCAAGCATCGACCAACAACAGCCGGTGTCCCGCTTTGGCACGCTCGACCGAGGCTTCAATCGTAGTCAGCCGCAACGCTGTCTCGTCCAGAAAGCTGCGCAGCCCGTCGCTGGGCAGCACGTATGCCGTACGATTCTGCTCGAAGCCATGCGAGCAAAACGACACGATGAGCATTTCTTCATCATGCTGTGTTTCGCCGACGACCGTGGCGAGGCTCTTCAAGATCGTCGTTTTCTTGGCGTCGGAGACGGTCACGCCCAAGCCCGCCAGCGTATCTTGATGGCTCCGGACGATTGCTGCCGATGGTGTGCCACTGAGCGCGAGGACGCAATTCTTCGGCGGGATCAACCTGAGTTCGACGACAAACAAGTACGCTTGTTCAATCGCGTCGTGAACGGCGAACTGCAAGGGGGACAGGCCGCGGTCCTCGGTGAACGAGTTGATGCCGACAAACAATCCGGCATTGCCCGCCTGCGGCTGATCGTTGACTGGAACGAGCACGGCATCGAGACTTCGCGGTTGGACCGCGACGTCATTCGGCTCAGGCGGTAATTGGGCGATCACGCTGGTCACAGTGCCGGCAAGCATGATCATCAAGCAGCAATTGATTGGTAACCAACGACTCATTTCCAGAAACTAGCTTCCGCTTGCAGCAGAAACCCTTGTCCGTTGATTCCGTTGCCCCTAATACTCCGCGTTCCAAATCTGTATAACACCGGCGTCGTCGCCGCAAGCCAAGTGGCGGCTGTCGGGCGAGAAAACCACCGCGCGCACGGCGCGACCGATGGCAAGTTTTCCCCGCGCGGGGCCAGCGACGGAATCCCACAGCCACACGTTGCCGTCGTCGCTGGCTGTCGCCAACGTCTTGGCATCAGGAGAAAAAGCTAAGCACGTGATGGCGCCGGCGTGGCCTGTGATCCGTAAAACGATCTTACCCGTCGCGACTTCGTGAATGGCCGCCTCGCCGGTGACGGAACCTACACCGACGAAACGTCCATCCCAGGAGAAGGCAAGACAACGCAGGGGAACTTTTAGGCTGGGGAACGCCGCAAATCGTCCGCTGGTCGAATTGCCGATCCAAATCTGGTGGTTGTGACCCGCCGCAACGACCGTGTCATCGGTAGGCGAGCAGGCCAAACAGGCGATGTCGTCTGCGGACCAGGTCCAATCAGCGGCGCCTCCGGCCGCAGGCAATGACCGCAACCCGGCGAAATCGGCCAGCACGAGAGAACTGCCCGTTCGCGTCAGCGACAGCGCGGTTAGCAATTGCGGCTCGGTGCGGACCGGTTGCGGCTGGAATGAACTGCTCCCATCGCACCGGGCAGTATAAACAACACCGCCCGACTCCCACGCAATTTGTCGCCCATCGGCTGTTGAGACGATTCCCGTGACCCACTGGTCGGGGCGACGCCATTCGGCCACTTGTTTGCCATCGGCTGCGTTCCACAAACAAATCGCTCCGTCGTAACCGCTGGACGCCAAAGTCTCGCCGCCGTCGAGGTAAACCAGTCCAGTAATGGATCGCTGATGGGCTTGGATAAGCAATGGCGAAGCCTGTTGAATGCTCCAACGATGAATCCGGCCCGCCTTGGTGCCAGCGAGCAAATTGGCTTGGCCGTCGAACACGACGCAAGTAACATCCGACGAATGTTGGCGCAGCGCGACGGCGGGCTGGCCGGACGCGGTGTGCCAAATTTGAGCGCTACGGTCGTAGCTTCCCGCCGCGAAATAATCTCCGTCACGCGCAAAGGCCAGTCCGCTGACGATGCCGTCAAAGCTGCGGAGCACCTTATCGGGTTCAACTTTGTGCTCCGTCGTGACGGTCCAAAGCCGAACCGTTCGATCCGCGCCGGACGAGGCTAGCCGACGAGAGTCATGCGGGTGAAACTTCACGTCGGTCACAAACCCGCTGTGGTCCGCTATCACCACTCGTTCGTTCCAGGTTTTCACTTCCCATAGACGCAGACTTTCGTCGCGCGAACCGCTAACCAAGTACTGCCCGTCGGGACTGAAATCCACGCGAAACACCGAAGCCTCGTGTCCGCGTAGGATTATCAACTCCCTTCCCGCCGGTAAGGACCAGACGCGCACCGTGCCGTCCGAGTGTGCGGTGGCCAATTGAGTTCCGTCCGGCGAAAACGCGACACCGTTGATGTGGCCGACATCCGAGTTTTCCTTCTTCTCGTCAGCATTCTCCACGGCTGGCGTCAATGCCGTCAAGATCACCGGCGCGTCTTCGCCTGTCAGTTTCCACAGCGACGCGGTTCCGTCCTCGCTGCACGTTGCCAATGCCATTCCGTCCGGCGCGAACGCAACGTCGGTGATCGCTTGGCGGTGAGCATGAATCTCGCGGTGCGGTTCGCGTTGGCCGGTGGACCAAAGCTGGACAACGCCCCGACTGTTACCGCTGGCAAATGTTATCCCGTCAGGCGCGACTGCCAAGCAGCGAACTTCGCCATCCGTTTGCCAATGAGCGAGTTCCCGCCGACAGATGACTTGCAGCCGGCCCCAGGTAAAGTCGCGCAGGTCTTCCGGGCAACGCTGTGGGTCGTCGAGCAAGCGTTGGGCCTGCTGCGGATCGATGGCGGCGACCGCATCCGCACGCTGCAACTGCAGCGAATACATGTTGCGCCGAGCGATTTCGCCGCGGTCGTTGGCGTCCCGCAGCGCACCGCGCAGCCAGACGCTATACAACGTGACGGTCACAACAAACGCCGCCAAGAAGACCGCGAATAGCGCCGACACCGTCGCAGCAAACGGATGTCGTTTTGCCAGCTTCATGCCGCGACTCCACCAACCGGCTTGGCGCGCCATCACGGGCAAGCCGTCCAAGTAGCGGCGCAAGTCAGCCGCCAGTTCCGCAGCGCTGCCGTATCGCCGGGACGGTGACTTCTCCAGGCACTTCAGGCACACTGTTTCCAAATCGCGATCCACCTCACGCCGAAATCTTGATGGCGGGGTCGGGTCGGTGTGCTTCACGAGGTCGAGTGTGGCCAGCAGCGAGCCGCCACGAAACGGCGGATGGCCAGCCAGCGACTCATACAGAATTGCGCCCAACGCATAGATGTCCGACGCTGGTCCGACATTGGATAAATTCCCCTCCGCTTGCTCCGGCGCCATGTAGCAGGGCGAGCCTAACAGCGTCCCATCGACGGTCTGGCGAACCTCGTCGTCGAGAATCTTGGCCAATCCGAAATCGGCGATCTTTGGCGTTCTATCGGCGGTGAACAGAATGTTGGCGGGTTTCAGGTCACGATGGATAACCTTGCGCTGATGAGCATACTGTAACGCATCCGCTAAGGTGGCCGTCATGGCAGCCGCTTCCGTCGGCGGGAGTGATTGTTGGTCGAGCCGCTCGGCGAGGCTGCCACCCGCCACCAGTTCGAACACGCAGTAGAGAGCCCCCTCTTGTTCGCCAAACTCAAAGATCTGCACGATGTTGGCATGTTGCAAGCGGGCGGCCGACTCCGCCTCGCGTCGAAAGCGAGCGCGATCTTCCTCGCGCGCGACTCGTTGCGGCGTAATGATTTTCAACGCCACGAAGCGGCGCAACGTGGGATCGTACGCCGCGTAAACGAGGCCCATGCCACCCCGGCCGAGTTCGTCGCGGATTTCATAACGTCCAAATTGCCCGGTCTTAGTTCCCTCGCCGGGGCTGCTATCCAGCGAGGGCGGCCTTACGGGCGCTTTCGTCGCCCCCAAGTCACTCGCGGCTCGACCAAAGTCGGCGGTGGATTGCGCCTTTCGCAAAATTCCGAGCAGTTTGTCGGCAGCGACGTCGATTTCGTCGAGACGCCGCCCGCAGTCGTCGCACTCGGAGAGGTGCGACTCGATGCGCTCCGCGTCGGCGTCCGACAACCGCCCGGTCGCAAACAACTTTAGGTCTTCTAACTCGATGTGCATCGCCATCCGGCAAATTGTGCAAGAGGTTGGTTTACACGCATCGTTCGCAATCCAACGGAATCGGAGGCATGTCTGAATTAGTCGAGCATGCCCTGAGCCAACTCGCGCAGCCGCCGCAACACGCGCGACTGAGCGATTCGCACTGCGTTGGTTGACATTTGCAGTTCCTCGCCCACCTCTGCCGCCTTTCGACCTTCCACGGCGACACCACGAAAGGCGGCCATCGTCTGCGCTTGAAACTCGCCCTGGACCAACTCCAACAACCGCGCACACATGGTTTGTTGGTATTCTTCATCCCAGACGCGACTCAACTCGCTATGCGGGTCTTCCAGTTGATCGGCCAGCGCTGCATAGTCGCTGCCGCCCAGCGCGAGGCCTTGCCGGTTCTTTTGCCGCCAAAAGGTCCTCAAGCGATTGGCCACGACCTGCCGCAGCCAACAGCGCAGCGCACCAATCCGGCCACTGTGCTGGAACTTGGCCAATTCCCCGGCCGCCAACTGCATGACCTCTTGCTGAACGTCTTCCGCATCTTGGGACTGGACGCCGCGACGCACGAGCCAATACCGGATCAGCGGACCATAGAGGTCGTGAAACTGCCGCCACGCTTCGTCGTCCGACGAATCGCGCAGTCGTTCCAGCAGGCTGAGCGACGTCACCTTGTCTGACACCTCGGCACCCTTGATTGAGTCAGATTGAACCGCAACAGCCAACATCATACACGCCAACTTGCCGCGCGGTGATCGCGGGCGCATGAAAAAAATCTAATTCGGCTGAAACACTGGCGGCGGAAGTTGCCTTACTTAAATAGACGCGGCCGCGAAAAACTGAACTGACAAGCGTTTCAACCCTTTCTTTCACGAGGAGTTTTATGATGAGTACGAACCTGACGAAATCGTTGTTAGTCCTGGCAGTGGTGGTCCTGAGCGGCACCGCCACGGCGCAAGCCGAATGGAGCTCTGGGGGCACGTGTTACGTCCGCCAAGAGACCCCGGCGCCTTCGACGGGAGTGATCTACAAGGTGGTGCAACACACGCCGCAGTACAACTTCCGCCGGCCGGAGGTTGTCAGCGGAGCGCGGGTGACGTTGTTCGCGAACTTTCTTCGCCAGGAGCCGGGCTGCGTGTTGTTCAATCTGAACGGCACGTCCACCGAGTGCACCTTGGTCGAATGGAAGCCGTGCAGCGTGACGGTCGAGTTGCCTCGGTTGGGACTGCTGGAACCGAAAAACGCCGAGATCCAAATCGTCCTGCCTGACGGACGCGTGGCCAAGACGTTCCCGGTGTTGTACATCTCGCAGCCTGACATTGTGGTCCATCAAGAGACCGTGCCGTTGCCCATGCCCCCGGCCCCAGCCACTCGGCCCGCCATGTACGCCACGCCGGTCCACGGAGGTTTGGTGCTCCAGGCCGGATTTGAATGACCCGTGACGGCGCCGCTTAACTAGCGATCGGATCGGATGCGGCGGCCGCCGGGCATGTAGCTCGACGGCCGCCCTTGCTTTTGCGCCCCGAACAGGCGAGCATGGGTTAAAGTTACGGCCAACCACGGAGATAAATTCATCATGTCCCCCGTTTCCTTGTTGAATAACGCTTCGCGCCGTGCGTGCGGTCGCTGGGTTACGGCGTGCGTGCTGGCCTTGGGGGTACTCGCCACTGCGAGCCGATGTCCGGCGCAGGATCAACTCATTGGGCAGACGGTTTTCGTCAAGGCGTGGAAAACGGAATTGAAGTTTGGCGAACGGGTGATTGGGAAGGTGACTTACGGACAGTGGTCGAATATCGAACGAACGAGCGGCCCGTGGTATTTGGTCACGATCGTTGAGGAGAACGGCGAGCGGAAGAACGGCTGGATCCACAAAGACCACGTGCTGGTTAGCCCGCCGTGGACGGCACAACAATCCGAAGACTGCGCCCTTGCTGCTAATTTGCAGGATACATCGTACCAACTGAATTCTGAGGGAAAATACACGAAGGCAATCCCTTTGTCGCAAAGGGCGCTCGACATCTTCCGCGACGTCCTGGGCGACGAGCACCCGCACACGGCCGACTGCATGAATAATTTGGCGGCGTTGCACGACATGCTGGCAGGCTATGCAAAGGCCGAACCGCTCTACCAACAGAGCCTTCAGATCTATAAGAAAGCCCTGGGCGACGAGCACCC
>JBGTKH010000416.1:0-10729 GCA_041744735.1 Pirellulaceae bacterium
TGCTTGGTATTCGGCTATCAGAACCCGGCGCATTTTTACTACGTGCATTTGGGCAAGAAGACCGACGACCACGCCAACCAGATCTTCATTGTCAACGACGCGCCGCGGACCAAGATTTCGCTGAAGACCACGCCCGGCACCGACTGGGACGAAAAGTGGCACCACGTCCGCATCGTCCGCCGCACCGCAGACGGCACGATCGAGATCTACTACGACGACCTGAAAACGCCGGTGATGGTCGCCAAGGACAAGACGTTCACTTGGGGACAAGTCGGCCTCGGCACGTTCGACGACACCAGCGACTGGGACGATTTTCAATTGTGTGGCGTGAAGGTCACCAAACCGTAATCGGTTGGGAAGGTAGGGCAGACTCTTCGGATTATTCTGGTTTTAACGAAAGTTCCGATTGAGCTGTGTCCGATACTTTGGCTGTCAACCGGCTCCGTCTTGGCGGCGGGGCGTTGGTGACCGCACATTTGTTGAGGACCACCCATGAATGTCTTCCGGCGAATTTTTGGTGTTTCGTCACTTGGCTGTCTGACGATCACGCTGGCATTGATAGCGAGCGATGCGGCAGCACAATCCAACTTGCTGCGTCCGACGCCGATGCGCGCGGAGCCGCAGGCGGAAAATGCGCCGCGGCCCGCCGAACGCCAAGTCAGCACTCCGCAGGCTCAGCCGCCAACGACGCGCACCACACGCTCGCAGTATCCAGTGCGTCAGGCGTCCGCTCAGCGACCGGCGTCGTACGGATTTGGCAGCGGGCGGCCGGTGGCGACGGGATTCGTGCCGCGGCACGAGCGCGTGATCGGCACCGGTATCAGCCGACAACCCGCGCCCGAGCCGATGCCCGCGGAAACGATCTATGAAGAAATCCCCGGCGACATGCATTATGAAGGGACTTATTTCGAGGGCGAGGTTTTGGATCATGAATGCGGCGGATCGTGCTGCCGAGGCTGTTTGATTCCTTGCCCCAGCCTGTGCTTCAACAACACGGAAGCGTTCGCCGGCGTGCAAGGTTTTAAGGGGCCGTTGAACCTCGGAGCCGACGGCAGCTTCGGATTCCATGAGGGTTTGAATTGGACGAATACCTTGCCGTGCCTGCCATGTAGCAACCTTTCCACGCAGTTTGGATTTCAAGCGGTGCAGAGCAACCTATCGGGCTCGTTCTTCTCCACGGACAGTCGGGAGCAGTGGTTCGTGACGGGCGGCTTGTTCCGCCGAGTGGACTGTGGGCTGCAGGGCGGCCTGGTCGTGGATTATCTGCGCGACGAATCGTTCTTCGAGATGGACCTGATTCAGTTGCGCGGCGAAGTCAGTTTCGTTCGCCCCTGTCGCCACGAGATCGGTTTCTCGTTTGCGGTATCGGTGGAGTCCGACGAGGTGACATTCAACGATCGAGGTAATTTTCAGCAGCTCTATGGCCAGCAGCTTGGTACACAACGTGTCGAGTCGACCGACCTGTATTCGTTCTTCTATCGCCGGCGGTTCGATTGCGGCGGGCAGGGCCGTCTGTTCGGCGGCTTCACGGGCGAAAGCGACGGGCTGCTGGGCGGCGACATTTGGCTGCCGATCAATAACTGCTGGTCGCTCCAGGCCGATTTCACCTACCTGATTCCACCAGACGACGCGGCCCCCTTCGGCAGCTTTAACGAATCGTGGAATGTGGCGTTCAACCTAGTTTGGTCTCGCGGCGGCCGGCTCGGGCACGGAGGCGGCCATAAGCGCCCGTTGTTCAACGTGGCCAACAACGGCAGCTTCCTAACACACTTTGTGACTCCGATTCCGTAACGCGTAGCCGAATTCGCCAGAATTTGGCGGGTCTTGTGTTGAAGTCGAAGGCCAAATTCTGGCGAATTCGGCTACAAATTGGGGCAGAACGGGGCAACCGTAGAAACCCGGCTACTGAAAAGCAGCCGGGTTTCATTTCGCGCACAACGCAGCATAGCGATGACCATCGAAGCTTTGATTTTCGACTGCGACGGCACGCTGACCGATTCGATGCCGCTGCATTACATCTCGTGGAGCACAACGCTCGCGCGGTTCGGCATCCTGTTCACCGAGCAGCGCTTCTACGAACTAGCCGGCACGCCGACGGAAAAGATTGTCACGCTGCTCGCCGCCGAACAAGCGGTTTCGATCGATCCGCAGCAAGTCACGCGCGAGAAGGCCGACGAGTTTCTGAAGCTGCTCGACAAGGTCGAGCCCATCACGGCCGTGGCGGAAATCGTGCGGCAGAACCGCGGGCGGCTGAAGATGGCCGTGGCCAGCGGCAGCGCCCGGCAAGTGGTCGAAATGCAGCTTCGACACATCGGCATGGACGGCTGGTTCGACGCCGTCGTGGCCGCGGAAGATACCGAGCGGCACAAACCCGAGCCCGACGTGTTCCTGGAAGCCGCCCGGCGGCTGAACGTCCCCGCTGACCGCTGCTGTGTCTACGAAGATTCCGACCTGGGGATCGAAGCCGCCCGCCGCGCCGGCATGCAATGGGTCGACATCCGCCAATTCCACACACCCCGCCGTGTCACCAAGCCTACAACATCGGGAAACACACTGTCGTAGCCGAAGTCGTCAGACTTTGGACGCAACAACTGTTTGAGAAGGCCAAGGTGGAGGACAAGGTGGGTCGGATTCTCCGCGTCCACCGCCTGCTCGATGTCGATTAGCAGCGCACCCGTCCGGCCATTTGCCCTTGTGAGGAATGAGGTCTTGTTTTCGTCGGTTGGCTAACTAGACTGGAACAAGGCCGGTGTCGCGCAAAGCGATTCCTTTTGTGCGTCGTCCATCAGAATGGATGAACATGGAAGGCGATGCTGGTCGATTTTCAGATAGTGTGTAGCAAGACTCAGGTTGTGAACTCTTGACAAACGAGGGAGGTTGCATCATGGCCACTCAGCGCAGGCGCGCGGGAACCTCGCGAAGACGGTTTTTGCTCGACGTCGGCGTCGGCTCGGTCGTGGCGGCAAGTGGATTGGCCGACGTCGACTTTACGTTGGCCGGCAAGCCCACCACCAATTTCGCGAGGCCTCTTGGCTTAAGCATCAAACCGGATCTGCGCATTGCCGGCGGCGTACTGCTGGTCACCCCGCAGGCGAAGTATCTGGTCTTCAAGGCGCTTTGGGGTGAGGACATCCTCGATTCGGTAGAAGCGGGCACGGCCGTGATCGAGTTGCAGGGTTGTTGGGCAACCCGCTTCCGATATTCGGGTGGCGAACCGGAGGCGGACGACGCCTGCCTAGCCGACACGTTGGAGATCTGCAATGCCTACGAGGTGCAGAACTCATCGTGGCTGCAGCGGGTTCAGGGCGCGCTGCCGCGGAACAGTCGCCGTTTGCCGAGTATGCGGCACTTCGTGTTTACGTTTTTCTCGACGTCGTTTGAGTGCCTGGCGGAAGGATTGAACGTGGACGTTCGGTTTAAACCGTTTGCGGAAATCGCCGCCCCACTTTATGCACCCACATGACGTCGTCTGCTGCTGACGGTCACTTGACGCACCCAACGCGGGGTGAAAGGGTGGCTGGGGCTGAGTCCGCGAAGCCCCAGCTTGCGACGCACTGGGGCTTCGCGGACTCAGCCCCAAGCCACCCAATGCTGATTAGCCAGCACGATGTGGTGTACCAGCCACGCGTCCACCCTTGCATTGCGCGTTCGTGGCGGCTAGATTCATTCCTCGCGCACTATGTTCAGTTCGTTTTCGCGGGATGGACAGCGATGCTGGAACAGCTTTGTCAGGCAACTTTCGCCGAGCACCTAGGAACGGTGTTTCAGATTCAAGCGGGTCATTCGCAGCCGATCAAACTTCGCCTATTCGAGGCGACGGTGATTGGGGCGGCGAATCCGCAGCACCAAGAGATGCCGCGCGAGCCGTTTTCGCTGTTGTTCCACGGCCCCCAGAATTCCTGCCTACCGCAACGCATCTACCAGCTCACGCACGAGAAGCTACCAGCGCTGGATCTGTTTCTGGTCCCGATTGGCCCGGACGAACATGGCATGCGTTATCAGGCAATCTTTACGTAGTAGCGCGGTGGAAAACAAACTCTGAAAGGAGCTGCTCATGGCCGAACCGTTTCTCAGTGAAATCCGGATCATGTCGTTCGCATTCGCGCCCAAGGGCTGGGCGCTGTGCAACGGACAACTACTGCCCATCAACCAGAACCAGGCGCTGTTTTCTCTGCTGGGAACAACCTTTGGCGGCGACGGGCGCGTGAACTTCGCCCTGCCCGACTATCGCGGCCGCACACCGATTCACGTCGGCAGCGGCCATACCTTGGGCGAACGCGGCGGCGAACAATCGCACACGCTGTCCATCGCCGAGTTGCCGACGCATGTGCACGTTTTGAGTGCCTCGTCGCAGGACGGGAATGCTCCTGTACCGTTCGGGCCAGCGGGCAATGTCCTGGCGCGAACGGTCAATAACGTGTACAACAATCCAAACAACTTAGTGGCCCTGAATGCGGGAACCGTCGCGAACACGGGCGGCAGCCAGGCGCATCTGAACATGCAGCCATTCTTGACGCTCAGTTTCTGCATCGCGCTGCAGGGAATTTTCCCGTCCCCCAACTAGAGGAGATAACCGTGGCACAACCCTATGTCGGAGAAGTTCGAATGTTTGCTGGCAACTTCGCCCCCGCCGGCTGGATGTTCTGCGAGGGGCAGTTGCTCGCCATTTCGGAAAACGAAACGCTGTTTCAATTGATCGGTACTACCTACGGCGGCGATGGGCAATCAACGTTTGCGCTGCCGGATCTTCGGGGACGACTGCCGCTGCATCAAGGCAACGGCTTCGTTCTCGCGGAAACGGGGGGCGCTGAAGAGATCACGCTTACGGTCAATCAAATTGCGTCCCACACGCACCCGATGCTGGCAACGACCGCAGCCGGTAATGATCCAAACCCCGCGGGCAAGGTCACCGGCGAGGTGACCACGGGCGACATTTACCTGGAAGACAACCCGTCGGTCAGTATGGCCCCGCAGTCGATTAGTTCGGTCGGGGGCAGCCAGCCGCACACGAATTTCCAGCCGTATCTTTGCATCAACTTTATCATCTCGCTGTTCGGAATTTTCCCGTCGCCAACCTAAGGAGAAACAACTATGGCAGACCCCTTTGTCGCTGAAATTCGCATCTTCCCCTTCAACTTCGCCCCGAAGGGCTGGGCTTGGTGTGACGGACAACTCCTACCCCTGAGCCAGAATACGGCGTTGTTCTCCTTGCTCGGCACGACTTATGGCGGTAACGGCAAGTCCAATTTCGCGCTCCCGAACTTACAGGGGAGCGCCCCGATGCATCCCGGCCAAGGCCCCGGACTGTCACTGCACGACCTGGGAGAAACCGGCGGTTCGGAGACGGTGACGCTGCTGGAATCTGAAATCCCGGCGCACTCGCACGCGCTGCGCGGTAATAACACCTTAGGTGACACGCCCATCCCGGCTGGCAATACGCTGGCCCGCGCGACCTACAGCCTCTATCAACAGACGGTCAACGCGAATTTGGTCTCGATGGCTCCACAAGCGTTGCCGCCCGCGGGCGGTGATCAGCCGCACAACAATATGATGCCGTACCTGACGTGCTACTTCTGCATTGCCTTGCAAGGCGTGTTTCCGCCGCGCACCTAAACCCAAATGCTCGCGGGACCGGCTGGCTCCGCGGTTGATGCGGCCGTATTTCGACGCCGTTACGTTACTCAACCCCATGCCGCTCACGATCGCTCTTCGCCCAGTTTGTTCCGAAGACGAGGAGTTTTTGTATCAAGTCTACGCCAGCACGCGCACCGAGGAGTTGGCTGTCACAGATTGGGACCAGGGACAGAAGCAAGGCTTTCTGCGAATGCAGTTCGATGCGCAGCACCGCTATTACCAAGAGCACTACGCGAACGCCGCGTTCTCGGTCGTGCTGCTCAACGAACGTCCCATCGGCCGGCTGTACGTGGCTCGCTGGAACCACGAGATTCGCATTATGGACGTCGCGCTGCTGCCGGACCATCGCCGCGCAGGCATCGGCAGTTCGCTGCTTAAAGACATCCAAGCCGAAGCGGCCGTGGCGGGCAAACCGGTCACGATCCACGTCGAGCAGTTCAATCCGGCCCTGCACCTGTACGAGCGCCTGGGTTTCGAGAAGGTGATCGAGGTGGGCGTCTATTTTCTGATGAAATGGACGCCGCCTGATTCTTGACCGCAACGCGGTGAGGCGGTTGACAGCCCACGGTTTGGTCCGTTCTTTACCGCAACGCGGCACAACGCCTGCGGCGTAGATGGTTTGATCCTTGAGAAACATGTGGCGCTCCTTCGTGGAGAACACGATGTGAACGGTACTAACCGGCGCGGCCAGCGAAACCCTGCAGCGATCGGCGCATAGCGTGCTGGATGTGCTGCGCGGCACGCCAAAGCGGGGACTCGACGAGATTGGATTTCCAAACGCACAAACCGGGCAGCGGCTGTTGGAACGGCGGTGATGCGATCCGAGACACTTTACAGTTGAGACGTTCCAAGTTGTTTCGCTTCTAAATCCGTGATCGTCCTGAATCCGTGGGGAATCATTAAAACGTGGTGCCCCACGGATTCAGAGCAGCCACGGAATACGAAACAACGTGCAACGATGGACGTTGAGCAGTTCGTTGGCACGCGGCCGCCGCCAAAACTGACAAAGACTCCCGACCCTTAGATTCGGCTCCCCGCGCATCTTCTGGAATCGCTGCACAACCAGCGTAGCCCCACGGTTGATCAAGTTGCTTGGCCGAGCCGTTCGATACCTCCCATAGGCTCATCATCGCGCGAGTCGTGCCAATGCGGCGCGGAGGCGGTCTTGAACGTTGACGAGAGCCTCGGGAGGAAGCGCCAATGGAACTCAACCGCAACCAATATTTCCTGGCCGGAGTGGTGTTGCTGCTGCTAGGCATTCAACTGCGGATCGTCGACTCTTATGTGCTGAACGAAAAGGCGACGCAGGTCCTGAATAAGCAGGGCAACAATTCTCAATCGCCGGACCTGGCGACTCCCGCGCTGTTCATGCCCGCCGCGGCGCCGGTGGCTCGTAAAGTGATACGGCCGCCGACGTGGATAGGTTGGGCGCTAATCTCCGCCGGCGCGGTGTTGATTTTGCACAGCCTCGCGATGAAGCGGCCGGGTTGACGTGCGATTCATAAGCCGCTGGGCGCAAGCCCACGGGTTTCAACACTCGACCCGCTGGCTTGCGCCCAGCGGCTAATTCTAAAACTAACCGTGGACAATCCACTAGTGTTCGCGAGCCGTATAGTCTTGCCGCACTCCTTGGCCGGTCAATTCTGTTGGCAGGAAACGTGTATGGCCGGCTCGTTGTAACTCGTCACGCAGCGGGGCGAATGGCCGAATCCGTATTGCGTCCTCGGAATGTTCAAATGCGCCGTGGCCCGGCACCGTCAATCGCACGTGCACGAATCCGTAGCTTCCAACGTCCACGTCGAACTCAGGATGCAGCGCTTGAAACGGCAACTTCGCGACAAGCCCAGTTGGCCCGGCGTCCTCCGCCCAGAGTGGTTTTGACCAGCGAGCTACCTGCACCGTCGACAGCCGCCCGTCAACCGGCAGATGCTGAAAACTTCGGCGACGTCGGGCTGTGAGTTCGACCTCCATCACGCCATTGACCGGAGTGAGCATGCCGGCTGCATCGAGCGGATAGACGCTTACGATCAAACCATCGGCCTCGACATCAGCGTCCCAATTCGCGAGGTAGGCGTCGAACTGAACCGATTTCACGAGTTGCACGGCGCCCAGCGCGGCCTTTGCTTGCCGGGCGTAGGGCACATCGACGCTGTGTACATGCGTCCGCGGTAATTCGTCAGTTTCCGGGAAGACCGGTGCCGCGCGAGTCTCTGTTGCCAATGAATTCGACGAGGCCGCCGTTGACTTCAAACTCTCGGCCATCGGGCGCAGCTCGTCCGCCGTCATCCACTGGCCGTTGTACTTGGCGCGATCGATACGATTCCAAGCAATGGGGCGAAGCAATGTCGTCGTGTGGCTGCCGAAACGCAGCCACAGCCGCTCGTCGTCCGTCCGAACATCCACCGCGCCGCTAAAGGTCCGGCCGCTGGCCAGTTCGACGGTCATGGTTTGGTCTGCGCGTGCGGTCGCGGCGGCTGCCGACACCGTTGCGACGAGGAAGGTCAATGCGATATCGAAGTGCCAGCGATCACGCACGAGTGCCTGTCTCATTTCTTAATCTCCCGATCCAGCGGCTGCAAACTGAAGTGCCGAATGACGAACGCAAACGAAGTGCCCTTCGCCACGGGTGGTCGTGGCGCGAGCCAGCAAAGCCGATTAAACGCCGAGATTTGCAGCTTTTCACGCACGCGGGCCGCGGGCAACACTCCGAGCGGCGGATGTTGACCGCAGTCAACGTGATGCGGAAAGTCAACGACCCCCTGCGCACCCCTTGACCGCTAGTTGACAAGCCATCTTAGGGGAATATCATAGGGGAGAATAATGCACAGCCCAGGCCGTTGCAATTCGCCGGGCGAGTTTGTAACCTACAAGCACCGAGATCTCTTTGGCCGACCGCCGCCGTACACGGGAGTTGCTTTCATGGCTGATCACCGACGTTTGGAAGTTTCCGAGGTAGGCGACGTCACCGTCGTTCGGTTTGTGGACCGCAAGATCCTGGACGCCGCCAACATTCAAGAGTTGGGCGACGAACTGTTCGGGCTCGTCGAAAAAGAGAATCGCAAAAGCCTGCTCTTGAACTTTTCAGATGTCGAGTTTCTGTCCAGCGCCGCGCTGAACAAGCTGATCATCCTCGACAAGAAGTTGAAGGCCGCCGGCGGTAAGCTCAAGTTCAGCAACCTGCGACCGGAAATCTTCGAGGTGTTCGTGATCACGCGACTGAATCAGTTGTTCGACATCAAGGACAACCAGGACGATGCGCTGGGCGCCTTCTAAGCCCATCGTCAACGCGATCAAACACGGCAACCGGTATGACTTGAGTAAAAAGGTGAGCATCCGCTATCAGATGTCATCCACCCGCGTGCGCATCGAAATCACCGACGAGGGAAATGGCTTCGACCCCGATCGCGTGCCCGACCCAACCGTCGACGAGAACCTCGAGCGTCCGTCCGGGCGCGGCCTGATGCTGATGCATAATTTCATGTCCCGCGTGGAATACCAGGGCACGGGCAACCGCGTCGTGCTAGAAAAACGCCGCGCCGATGTGCCCTAACACGCCGCCTGTCCGCGCATCGTCAGCCCCGCCGGACATCTTGCGACGCCGCCAGCAATGCAATACTATATTCGCTTTCCCAATCCCCTGTAGCTCAGTTGGTAGAGCAGGCGGCTGTTAACCGCCGGGTCGTAGGTTCGAGTCCTACCGGGGGAGCTTTGATCTAATCCGCGGAACCGTTGGCCCATTTCTTTACTCTCCAAACCGAGAGTGAGAGCGCACGGGCGAAGTGGGCATCTCGAAACCCGCTACGGCCTTCCGCGTTCGTTGCCACTCTGCCAGCGCTCTCTTTTTCGCCGACGGCGTACTCAGTACCCAGTACGTACTCAGTACCCAGTACTTAGTGCCTGGTACTCCGTATGCTCCGTTCCGGATCACACCAACACCTCCTTAACCGCGTGACAATCGTCGTGCGCGATCGGCAACGGCTGGCCGTGGTTGTCGTATTCTGTTTTCTTCGAGTCGATGCCCAGGGCGCGGAACCAGGTGTGGAACATATGGCCGATGTCGTACGGTTGGCTAGCGACAAACGTGCCCTTGTCATTCGTTTCGCCGACGACGATGCCGCGCTTTACGCCGCAGCCGGACATGGCCAACGACCAGGCTTCGGGCCAGTGGTCGCGGCCCACGTGGCCGTTGATCCGCGGCGTGCGGCCGAATTCGCTCATGCTGATGACCAGCACGTTGTCGAGCATTCCGCTGGCCGCTAGATCCTCGACGATCGCGGCGAACGCTTGATCGAATCGCGACATCAGGCTCAGGTGCCCGTTGAAATTGTCTCCGTGCGTGTCCCAGCCGTATGAGTTCACTTTGACGAACGTGACGCCCGCTTCAAGCATCTTGCGTGCTTGGAGCATGTGTCGACCGATTTCGTGCGTGCCGTATCGTTCGACGTCCTGCGGCGCGAACTTCGAGGTGTCGAACAGATCCTGCCGTCGCATTAGAGTGCGAGCCACCTCGTACACGTAGCTGTTCGCGTCGTCGGCCCGCGACTGGCGGCCGGTGGTGTAGCGGCGGTTGGCGGCCTCGCGCAGCCGGTTCCTTTCATCGTCGTCATCCGCTGTGACAGATTCATGTCGCAGTAAATTATCGGGCGGCTGGCCGTCGCCGAAGGCCAACGCGCCGTACTTCGGGCCGAGGAACCCGGCGTCTTGATGAATGAACCCGCTGCTGCCCGGCTTGATCCACACGTACGGCGGCAGCCCGCTGTCGCCCGGTCCGAGCAGCTTCGCGACGGCCGAACCGAAATACGGATATGTCACGCCGCGGTTCTTCGGGTCGCCGCGCTGGATGCGCGCCACGCCGGCCGAATGCGAGTTGTCTTGCGTGCACAGGCTGCGGACGATCGTCAGATGATGCATCTGCTGCGACGTCTTCGGCAACAGTTCGCTGACGTGAATCCCCGGCACCGAGGTCGGGATCGCGCGGAACGGCCCGCCGAACACCGTGCCCGGCTTGGGGTCCCAACTTTCCAATTGGCTCATGCCGCCGTCGATCCAAATGAACAGTACCTGCTTCTGCTTCTTCTTCAGGTCGTCGGCGATC
>JBGTKH010000417.1:0-12079 GCA_041744735.1 Pirellulaceae bacterium
GGCTGACCGGTCTGATGTCGGCCTGCTGGCGATTGCCGTGGGGCTTGGGTGCGCTGCTCGCGGGCTGGCTGGTTGATCGCTTCGGTTCGAAACGCTTGCTGTCGATTTATTTGCTCGGCTGCGCGGGAGCGTGCGGCGTGGCGGCCGCCATCGTGCCGCTGCCGATGCTGTTTGTGGCCATGTTCAGCATGGGATCGCTGGCCAGCATCTATCATCCGGCTGGGCTGGCGTTGATCTCGCACGAGACCACCGCCGCCAATCGTCCGCGGGCGTTGGGAGTGCACGGAATCTTCGGCTCGGCGGGCATCGCGCTGGCGCCGTTTCTGGCGTGGATGTTCCTGTCGGCCGGCTTCGGCTGGCGGCAGTACTACGGGGCGCTGGTGATTCCCGGAGCCATTCTGGGTCTGGTGTTTCTCGGACTGGCGATCCGCGATGGCAGCAACACCGGCGCCGCCTCGCAACGTCCGGCTCAAGCGGACGACGAGCAAGCCGATTGGCCGTCGTTCTTCACGCTCACTGTGCTGGCGCTAATGCAGGGCTTCGTTTATTCAGCCGTGTTGAGTTTCCTGGCCCGGTATCTGTCCGGTTGGCAACCGTCGTGGCTGATCGAGTGGCCGCAGCGCGGGGGCGGCTCGTTGGCCACGGGCGTGTTGTTCTCCGCCGGCGTACTGCTAATCGGCTGCATCGGACAGTACATCGCCGGACGGATCGCGCGGCCGGAATTGCTCGAACGGCAGCTTGCTTTGATTTGCTTCGGCAACGTGCCCTGTCTGCTGTGGATGGCAGTGGCCAAAGACTGGAACCGCCCATTGGCCGCCGCGCTGTTCGCCTTGGTGCACTTCATGCACCAGCCGATCTACAACAGCCTGATCGCCAAGTACACGCCGCGCCACCGCCGCAGCCTGTGCTATGGATTCAGCTTCGCCATGGGACTGGGGATTGGCGGCCTGGGCGCCTACTTCGCCGGCCAAACGCGCAACGACCAATTGATCTACACCGCCTTGGCCATCATCGCCGCGGTTGCGGGTTGCATCGGTGTAATCCTCGCGCGACTCGCCATTCGCGGAAAGTAAACGATTGTCAGAAAGACGGGCGTGACTTATGTTGGGACAGGGCTTCAACTCACCGGAAACGGCTGTTAACCGTAAACATGCACCTGAGCGCACGCATCTACGTGGCGGGCCATCGCGGGCTGGTGGGCTCGGCGATTGTCCGCCGGTTGGCGCGCGAAGGGTTTTCCAATCTGCTGACGACCGAGCGGCAGGATGTTGATCTGCGCGAGCAACGGGCCGTCGCACAGTGGTTTGCCGATCGGGAGCCGGAGTATGTGTTCCTGGCTGCGGGCACCGTGGGCGGGATCATGGCCAACTCGACGCGGCCCGCCGAGTTCATCTACGACAACCTGATGATCCACGCCAACGTGGTGCATGCCAGCTATTTGTGCGGCGTAAAGCGGCTGCTGTACCTGGGCAGTTCGTGTATCTACCCGCGGCTGTGCCCGCAGCCGATCCGCGAAGAGTATCTGCTGAGCGGGCCGCTGGAGCCCACGAACGAAGCTTACGCGATGGCCAAAATCTCCGGCATCAAGCTGTGCCAATCTTACCGGCGGCAGTACAACTGCGATTTCATTTCGGCCATGCCCACGAATTTGTACGGCCCGCAAGACAACTTTGACTTGCAAAGTTCGCACGTGTTGCCCGCGTTGATCCGCAAGTTTCACGATGCCAAGGTCGCCGGTCAAAGAGAGGTGACGATTTGGGGCACGGGGACGCCGAAGCGCGAGTTCCTGCACGTGGATGATCTGGCCGATGCCTGCCTGTTTCTGATCCGCCATTATCCCGACGATCTACACATCAACGTCGGTACGGGCCAGGATCTGAGCATCCGGGAACTGGCCGAACTGGTGCGCGAGGTGGTCTATCCGGAGGCCGAATTGCGGCTGGACACCAGCAAGCCCGATGGCATGCCGCGCAAGCTGCTGGACGTAACCCGCCTGCATCAGCTAGGCTGGCGGCATCGGGTCGAATTGCGCGACGGAATCGCCAGCACGTACCAGTGGTTCGAACAGCATGTGGTGCAGCAGGCCGTGACTTAGTAGTGAACTGTCAGCCGTGCATTGTATGGGTAGCCGAAGTCGCCAGACTTTGGCCGGCTTCGAGAAAACCAAACTCTGGCGAGTTCGGCTACACCGTGCATTGTATGGGTAGCCGAAGTCGCCAGACTCTGGCGAGTTCGGCTAAACCAAACTCTGGCGAGTTCGGCTACATCGATCAGCGAACGTCCCCTGCCAGCTCGTCTGGCAGAAACGTAAGCTTGATAGGCTTGCCGAGAAGAGAGGACGAACATGAAGCGCGCACTAATCACGGGCATCACAGGTCAGGACGGGTCGTACCTGGCAGAGCTGCTGTTGGAGTTGGGGTACGAAGTGCATGGATTCATTCGTCGAGTGGCGCTGGAGGACCCGGCCCACCGGCTGTCGCGGCTGACGGGCGTGCTGGACCGCATTCACTTGCACCCGGCCAGCCTGGAGAGTTTTCCCAGCCTGTACACGCCGATCTCGCAGATTCAGCCCGATGAGCTGTATCACCTGGCGGCCCAGAGCTTCGTGTCGTATTCGTTCGAAGATGCCTTTTCGACGTTTCGCACGAACATCGACGGCACACATTTCGTGATGGAATCGGTCCGACAATGTGCGCCGCACTGCCGCGTGTACTTCGCGGGCTCCAGCGAGATGTTCGGCAAGGTGACCGAAGTGCCGCAGACGGAAAACACGCGGTTCCATCCCCGCTCGCCGTACGGTGTGTCGAAGGTCACCGGGTTCGAGCTGGCGCGGAATTATCGCGAAGCGTACGGGATGTTTGTGTGCTCGGGCATTTTGTTCAATCACGAATCGCCGCGCCGCGGGTTCGAGTTCGTCACCCGCAAGATCAGCTCGCACGTGGCCAAGATCAAAAAGGGACTGGCCACGGAGCTGCCACTGGGCAACCTGGACGCCAAACGCGATTGGGGATTCGCCAAGGATTACGTGCGGGCCATGCACTTGATGCTGCAGCAGGAGGAGCCGGACGATTTCGTGGTCGCCACCGGCCAAACGCATTCGGTGCGCGAGTTTTGCGAACTAGCCTTTGGGCACGTCGGGCTGGATTACGAGCAATACTTAAACGTCAAGACCGAACTGTACCGGCCGGCCGAAGTGCAACTGCTGCTGGGCGACGCCAGCAAAGCCCGTGAAAAATTGGGCTGGCAGCCGACCTGCTCGTTCGACGAACTGGTGAAGATGATGGTCGAGCACGATCTGGAAACATGCGCGGAGCGGTGAACCTTTGGAGGGCGCGATCCTATAACGGCGATGAGCCGCCTCGGTCCAGATAAGGATCCGCGAAAAAATAACTTGTCGAATTAGCGGAACGGCGCAAGCCCTCCGGTGCCGCAAACCGGAGGGCTTGCGCCCTGCCGCTACTTTTCCAATTCATCAAGTTATTTTTTCGCGGTTACGAAGGACGAAGGACGAAGGATGAAGGATGAAGGACGAAGGACTGAGTACTGCGTGCTGAAAGCTGAACGCTAAACGCTGAAAGCTAAGTGCTAAGACTTCTAATACAACGAAAAACTCCAAAAGCGGCGACGAGTCGCCGCACTCCAAATGAACTATTCAGAAATGCAGGAGATGCGCGAGGCGCTGGCTCAGGTGGCCGAGTTGACTGACGAGGACCTGTCCGAAGCGGATCGCGTTGCGCTGTTGGAGCGGCTGTTGGGAACGGCGATGTGCCGCAAGCTGGGCATCTATCCGCTGCCGGCCGATTTTGTGCTGTCGGTAGTGATCCCGGTGTACAACGAAGTCAAGACAGTGGCGAAAGTGATCGACCGTGTGCGGCAATCGGGCGTGCCTTGCGAAATCATACTTGTCGACGACGGCAGCACCGATGGGACTCGACCTTTGCTCGACCGATACCGCGACGAATCGGACGTGAAAATCGTGCTCCATGAAAAGAACCAAGGTAAAGGGGCGGCGCTGAAGTCTGGCTTCCAACGTGCCACGGGCGACGCGGTGATCATTCAAGACGCGGATTTGGAATACGATCCGGCCGAATACCGATTTCTGCTGCAGCCGATCGTCGAAGGTCAGGCCGACGTGGTCTTCGGCAGCCGCTTCGCCGGTGACAGCCAGCGCGTGCTGTACTTCTGGCACTACTTGGGCAACCGCATGCTCACGACGCTGTCGAACTGCTTCACGAATCTGAACCTGACCGACATGGAAACCTGCTACAAGGTCTTCCGCCGCGAAGTGATTGAGCAGGTGGCTCCCAAGCTGCGCGAAAACCGCTTTGGCATCGAGCCGGAGATCACCGCCAAAGTCGCCGCATTGCCCGGCATTCGCATCTTCGAACGTCCAATCAGCTATGCCGGCCGAACTTTTTCCCAAGGCAAGAAGATCACGTGGCGCGATGGGCTAAGGGCGCTGTGGTGCATCGTGCGGTATCGAAGAGTGTGAACACCGGGCACCAAGGTTCGCTGACCAACCTCGCTCGTCTAACCGCGACCCAGTTTTCTTTCCAATACCGCCTAGCCAAACCGGCCGGTGATATAGTTTTCCGTGCGCTTTTGCTTGGGCCGCGTAAAGATCTCTTCGGTCGGGCCGAATTCGATCAGGTCGCCTTCATACAGAAAGGCCGTGGCGTCCGACGTGCGTGCGGCTTGTTGCATGTTGTGCGTGACGATCACGATCGTGTAGTCCTCACGTAACTCGGCGATCAGATCTTCGATCGAGTCGGTCGAGCGGGGATCGAGCGCCGAGCAAGGTTCGTCCATCAGCAGCAACTCGGGCCCGACGGCGATGGCGCGGGCAATGCACAGCCGCTGTTGCTGGCCGCCGCTCAGTCCGAGCGCCGGTTTGTGCAGCCGGTCTTTGACTTCGTCCCACACGGCCGCTTTACGCAGCGACCACTCGATCAACTCGTCCAATTCGGTCCGCGTGACTTTCAGATGCAGCCGCGGGCCGAAGGCTACGTTGTCGTAGATCGACTTGGGAAACGGGTTGGGCTTCTGAAACACCATGCCCACGCGACGCCGCAGATCGACCACGTCCGTGTTGCGGGACAGCACGTTCACCTCGTGCATTTCCAGCCCCCCCTCGGCCCGCGCTTCCGGCACGATGTCGTTCATGCGGTTGATCCACCGCAGCAGCGTGCTCTTGCCGCAGCCGCTGGGACCAATGAAGGCCGTGACCTGTTTTTCGGAAATGTCGATGCTGATCTCGCGCAGCGCCTGAAAATCGCCGTACCAGGCATTAAAGTCACGCAGCCGCACCGCAACACCCGCCGCGACGTCACGCGCTGACCGAACCGTATCACCATCTCCCGTCCGGCTGTGGGTGCTAACCACCGGCGCGGCCAGATGCGGGCGAGAACTGGCTTGATTCACGTTCTCAGAATCGCGGTTCGCGGTCATCAGCAGCGGCCTCGTACATGCATCGGTCAATCGGATGAATTTATGATGCGATCCACTTTACGGACTGCCATGCCGCGCGCCCAGTCCCGGCGCTACTCGCTTTGTCACAGCTATGATTTGGGGTCCGACGGGTGAGCCGTCGGCGCTAGCGGCTTGTTTATTTAGTCGGCGTCGAAGCAACGTATGGCGTAAATCATAACCCGAAGCGTAAGCGAGGGAGGAAAGGCCGCCCTCGCTTACGCTTCGGGTTACTAAATCAACAAGCCGCTAGCCGCGGGCACTTCGCGACAGACCCGATGCTAGCGCGTTCGGCTCACCCCAATATTGTCACAAAGCACTTGTTTTTCGCGGCGCCGTCCCGCACGGCACGCCGCGTAAGCTACGTTTGGACAGCGAAATCTACGCGCGGTACGTCAGGTAGTGCGCGTTGTAACGGTCGTTCCGAACGTGAGGCGAGAATCTGATATGAACACCATTTCGAGTATCATCAAATCTTCACAATGCGGCTCGCGTTGCCTTCATCTCAGTCTGGCGTTGGCCGTCGCCGCGAGTCTGACAGTCACCACCACACCATCGCAGGCCAGTCAATTGGATGGCTTCATCGAACCGTACCGCACCGTGAACGTGGGCACGGCCGAGCTGGGCATTATCGAGTCGCTCGACGTTTGCGAAGGGGATGTCGTCCAGCAGGGTCAGGTTTTGGCAGTCCTCGACAGCGATGTTTACAAATCGATCGTGGCGATTGCCGCAGAACAGATGAAAGCCCGCGGACGGCTCGAATCGGCACAAGCCGAATTGCGGCTGCGGCAGAACCGGCTGGCCAAGCTGGTCGAGCTGCGCGAGAACGGTCACGCTCGTCAAGAAGAAGTCGAACGGGCACGCACCGATGCGGCCATCAGTGAAGCACAAGTGCTGGCCGCACGTGAAGAATTGCTGGTCCGAAAGTTGGAGCACGACAAGGCGCTTGTGCAACTCGAACGCCGCACGATCCGCGCACCGCTGGACGGTGTGATCACGAAATCTCACAAGCAGCAGGGTGAATTTGTCGCGCCGAACGATCCGTTCCTGTTTACGCTCGTGCAGTTGAATCCGTTGCTCGCGACCTTCTCTGTGCCGAGCCACGAGGTCGGCAGTCTGCGAACGGGCCAAAAAGTAATCGTCACGATCGTCGGCAACGACGTCCGCGTGAACGGCATCGTCGAATTGGTTTCGCCGGTGACCGACGCCGAAAGCGGTACCGTGCGAGTCAAGGTGCGCATCGACAACCCTCAAGGCGTGTACCGCAGCGGCGAACGCTGCCTGCTACTCGTCCCGCCGGCACCCAAGACCGTGTCACGTTAAACCCCTTTCGGAGTGCGGCGACTTGTCGCCGCTTTGGGATTTTTGGTAGTGTCCCAATATCGTGTTGCTAACGAAAATGAACGAGGGGTGGCTGGGGCTGAGTCCGCGAAGCTCCATTGCGCCGCAAGCTGGGGCTTCGCGGACTCAGCCCCAGCCACCCAAAACCGCTCAGCAACACAAAGTTGGGACACTACCGGATTTTTCGATTTCGGATCAGCGGACCAAGTTGTCCAACTCTATCCCAAAACTCCAAAAGCGGCGACGAGTCGCCGGACTCCGAAAGGACCGAGGAGAATTCTGAAATGGACTTTGCCGCCGACAGCGTGAGTATCGTGAGCCCGCATTGGACCGGCGCAAAGAGCGCACCGGCCGCTGTGCCGCGCGGCATCGAGTTACGTCAGCTTCAGCAAAAACTGCTGCACGCGGTGACGGCCAACCGCGATCGCGAGGCCATGCTGTCAGCCGTCTCGCTGACGGTTGCGGGAGCGATCGGCTCTGTGTCGCTGCAGTTCGCCCTGTGCGACGAGACGCATGGTCTCACACTTCAACCGAGATTTCCCGGCAATGATGCAGCGCTGGCCAATGTGCCCGACGAACTGTTGTTGCGCATTTGCCAAACCGTGTGTGAACAAGGCGAGCATCAAACGCCCCGTTTCCGCGACGCTGAAAAGATCATCATTGCCACGCCGGTCACCGTTCCTCGTCTGCCGCCCGGAGCGGTTGCTTTCGTCCTGCCGGCGGAAACGCAATCACTGGAGTCCATGACGGCCGTGCTGCAATTGGTGGCGGCGCACGTCACGCTTTGGTCCGTGCTGCAAGATTCGCTTCGCGCCGAAGCAGAAACGCAGACCTTCGCGGCCGTGTTGGAACTGGTGGGCAAATTGGAAAACGCCCGCGATTTGCGGCACGCCTGTTTCACTGCGGTCAGCGAACTAGAGCAGCACCTTGGCGGTCAGCGTACGGCGATCGGTTTACGTCACGGACACAAACAGCGCTGCCGCCTGCAAGCCGTGTCGCGTACGGCGCGTTTCGACAAGCATTCCGAATTCGTCCGCGGCATCGAAGCGGCCCTGGACGAAGCACTAATGCGCGACGCGCTAACTGTATGGCCCGCAGCATCGGAATCCGAACGGCATTCGACACGCGCTCATCAACGACTCTGCTCGTTGGCCGACTGCACGGCGATTATTACTGCGCCGCTGCGGGACGAGCAGGGCGAAGCGGTCGGGGCGCTGCTGGTTCTCGGCACACACGAACTCGTCGAGCGTCCCGAAACGCTGCCGTTTCTGCGAGCATGTGAAACACCCGTCGGCTCATGCCTACGACTGCTCAGGCGTGCGCAGCGCGGCCCGCTCGCACGTTGGACGCACACGGTATGGTCGCGTCGCAAATCGTGGCGAGTTCGAGCGGCACTGGCGGCATGCGTGCTGCTGGCCGCGGTGCTCGCCATCCCCATGCCGTACAAGGTGGGCTGCGATTGCAAACTGCAGCCAGTCACGCGGCGATTCGTCGCGGCTCCCTACGACGCGACGTTGGAGAAGTCGTTGGTCGCACCCGGTGATTTGGTTGCGCAAGACCAGGTGTTGGCTCGCTTGGACGGCCGCGAAAGCCGCTGGGAACTGGCCGGGCTGACGGCTGACTATAACCGGGCCGGCAAACAACGCGACGCGGCGATGGCCGTTCACAACGTGGCCAACGCACAACAAGCCAAATTGGACATGGAACGCTTGGAATTGAAGATCCGGCTGCTCGAACATCGTGCCACAAATCTGGAAATCAAGAGCCCGCTCAACGGCATCGTGGTCAGTGGCGATTTGGAGAAGGCCGAAGGTGCGCCGCTGTCGATCGGCCAAACGCTGTTCGAGATCGCTCCGTTGGATCAGATGATCGTCGAGATCGCGGTCCCCGAAGACGACGTGGCATATGTGAAGGCCGGCGACGAAGTGGTCGTGCGGCTGGACGCCTATCCCGAACAGCGCTGGACCGGAACTGTCGCCAAAATTCACCCCCGCGCCGAAATCCGCGACGAGCAAAACGTCTTCGTCGCGGAACTAACGTTCAAAAACCAAAACAGCCTGCTCCGCCCCGGCATGAACGGCCACGCCAAAATCACCGGCCCCCGCCGCCCACTAGCCTGGAACCTGTTCCACAAACCCTGGAACTGGGCAGTTGCAGCGCTCGGCTGGTGACGTCACTGGTCAGTTGTCAGTCGTCAGTCGTCAGTGGTCAGTGGCAAAGAATTGGATGCGAAAGAATGAAAAACACCGCGGACACTCATAACCCCTGACCACTGACACCGCTGCTGACAACTGACAACTGACAACTGACAACTGACCAATGACCAATGACCAATGACCAATGACCAATGACCGTGACCATAGCATTCGCGAATTAGGTCAAGCGCGGCTCACGTTGCGCGGCGATTTGATCTTTGCGCCGCAGTCGTTTGGTGGGCAGGGCTGCTATGTCGTCGAGGACCCGCTGAACTCGAAGTTCTATCGCATCGGCGCCGCGGAATACGCTTTTATTTCGCTGTTGGACGGCCGGACATCGGTGGCCGAAGCGATGCAGATGACGGCCAGCGCATCGCCGGCCGGCGGTCTTTCGGAACAAGATGCGGCGTCGGTCTGCAAATGGTTGATCGACGCGGAACTAGCGACAACGACCGAATCGTCGAGTCCCGACCGCTTGTCAAACACGGCGCACAGCGCGGCTCGCCGCCGGCTGTGGCAACAGTGGAACCCAGTCGTGGTGCGACTGCCGTTGGTGCGGCCCGACCGATTCCTTGAAAAGCTAACGCCGTGGTTAAGTTGGCTTTACACGGTGCCCGCGATGGTCGTCTGGAGCATCGTGCTGCTGCTGGCCGCGTATCACGTGACAGCAAACTGGAGTTGTGTGGCCGTATCGTCTCAAGGTGTTCTCGCGCCGAGTAATTGGTTGTGGCTGGGTGCATGCTGGATTGTGTTAAAGTGCGTGCACGAACTGTCACACGGCATCGTCTGCAAACGATACGGCGGCACGGTGCGCGAAGCGGGTGCGATGCTGATCGTGTTGGCTCCGATCGCCTACGTCGACGTGACCTCGTCGTGGCGGTTCCGCTCAAAGTGGCAACGCATCTACACCGCGGCGGCAGGCATGTATGTCGAGCTGTTCATCGCAGCGGTCGCCGCATTGGTTTGGGCGTGGACCGATTCAGGTGTCGTCAACCACGTTTGCTTTAACGCCGCCCTGATGGCCAGCGTGACCACAATCCTGTTCAACGCCAACCCGCTGATGCGGTTCGACGGCTATTACATTCTGTCCGATTGGCTGGAGATTCCGAACCTGTACTCCGCCGGGCAACAATGTCTGCGCGACTTGGCACGGCGGCACATGCTGGGCATCCGAGCCGCGTTGCCCGCCGCTTCGCCGACTCGCCGTTGGTTCATCGGGCTGTATGCCGTCGCGGCTCTCGTCTGGCGAGTAATCGTTTGTGCGGGGCTGATTGTCGTCGCGGCGACGCTGCTACATGGCGCTGGCATTGTGTTGGCGGCGTTCGCGATTGTTGCGTGGACGGTCGTGCCAGCCGCTCGGTTCGTCAAGCAACTTTGTTATGGCAAATCCTGGGAGCGGCCGAATTGGACGCGGTTTGGCACGACCGTTGTTGTCGCGGCATCGCTGCTGCTTGCGTTTTTCGTCGTCATTCCCTGGCCCGGAGCCAGCCGCGCACCAGCGGTTGTTGAGTATTCGCCGTTGACCGTTGTACGCGCGGGCACGGCGGGATTCGTCAGCGAAGTCCGAATTCGCGCCGGCCAGTTTGTCAAGCAAGGCGAAGTGCTGGCCGTGCTGCGAAATGAAGAATTGGAATTCGAGCTCGCGGACCTGCAACTTGCTCTCGCGCAATCGCAACTGCTCAGCCGCGTCGCCGAACAGAAAGAGAAACTGGCCGAGCAACAGGCGGAGTGGGAGAAAGCCGAGGCGCTGAAGAAACGCATTGCGGAGAAGCAGCAGCAGGTGGACCGGCTGCTGGTGCGCGCACCACGCAGCGGCAAGGTCATCGGCCGCGACCTCGACACGCTGTCGGGCACTTACGTGAACGAGGGAACGCAACTTCTGGCGATTGGGGAAGAGACGCAGAAGGAGTTGCAGATTTCTGTCGCTCAGGACGATCTCGATGCCTTCACCACGCGCGTGGGCCAACCGGTGAACGTCCGGTTTCCAGGTACCGGCCGCCGGAATTGCCGACTGGTGAAGCTGGAACCGCGAGCCAAACTCGAACCGCCGCACGCATCTCTATGTGCACCGCTGGGAGGTCCGCTGGCCGTGACAAAGAAAGAGACCGCGGCCGATGCGTCACAGGACCCATCCAAGCAATACGAGTTCGTTACACCGCGCTTCACGGGCACCGTCGAACTCGCCGCACCGCAAGCCGGCGATCTGCACGCCGGTCAACTCGGCAACGTTTCCTTTTGCGCTTTCCACGAAACGTTCGGCATGCACCTGTACAACGCCGCCGCCAACTGGTTGCGAGACCGCATTCGCGCGCATCGCGCGGAGTAAAGGGCAGTGGTCCCCTTACAGCCATCAGCTACTCATTCTCCATTCCGAACTCAGTACTCGGCTCAGTACTCGGTACTAAGTACTGTGTACTCGGCTGTGTACTTAGTCCAGCGCTTTAGTCAAGTGCCTCTGTCGTCTCAAACGGCGTCTAACATCCAGATCGTTCTACCAACGCCGGCCCACGTGATTGTATTACGTGGCCGGCCGTTACACGACGTAAAGGGTAACTCCGCTTTGCGGCCGTGTTTTTTTGCGCAGCGTTACTTGGCCGGGGCCATGGAATTGGCTGCCGAGTTATAGTCGTAGCCGCGCTCTTTCGCGAGGCGCATGATCTGCATGCGCACCCACCAGATCGCGTACCCACCTTCAAGATTGTCGTCAGGCTGAAACCTGAGTTCGCGATCCGAGTATTTGTCAATGGCGGCCGCGAGGCCGGACATGCCGGCATCTCGTAAACTGTCGATGGGTATGTCGGATTGGTCGGCCAGCGGTGCAACAAGCTGAACAATCCAATGTGCGTTGCCATCCAACAGACGTTGGCGTGCGGAATCGTCACCAGACCAAAGTGCGACGAAATACGCACTGATTTCAGAGTCAGTCAGACGTTTATAGCAATCGCGAGGTGGTGATACCATTTGGCGTTCAGCGCTGTAACCGCGGCCGGGCTCAGACGTACAGAATTCAATTTTGCCGGCGAAAACGCGACTTGAAAACACCAACCATGTACCGGCAAAATTGAATTCTGTACGTC
>JBGTKH010000418.1:0-6579 GCA_041744735.1 Pirellulaceae bacterium
CGAGGTTGCCGTCGAGGACCACTTGCTGGTTCACGTACGTGGCGCCGCCTTGCTGAGCGTCGAGCGCGCACTTGGCGACCGTGGTCACTGTCTTGCCGCGAATGATGTCGGCGGCGGTCAGGATCTCGATGCCGTGGCAGACCGACGCGATCGGTTTGCCGGCGGCGTGGATCGCCCGCGTGACTCGCAGCAGATCCTGGTCGTACCGCAGATACTCGGGCGCGCGGCCGCCGGAGATGAACAGGCCGGCGTAATCCTCGGGCTGCACGTCGCGAAAGGCCACCGTGGCCCGGATATGATAGCCGGGCCGTTCCTGAGTGATGTCCCACGGCACACTGCTGTCCGGCGGAATCTCGTGCAACACCGAATGGTACAACCGCGCCTCAGGCCCAGCCACGACTACCTCAAAACCATCCTCCGGCAAACGAAAGAAAGGATAAAACGTATCCAACGTCTCCGTCGCGTCGCCAATCGGCATCAAGATCTTCGGCATGCAGCACCTCCGGTCAATTACGAATTACAAATTACGAATTACGAAACAAATACGAGATTCCGCACTCATCAGTTATCCTTCATCCTTCATCCTTCATCCTTCATCCTTCTTCCTTCGTAATTCGTAATTCGTAATTCCTCACTTGCTCGCCATCTCAATCACGCCGTCCCAATTGCTCGGCGCTGATGGCCGCCGGCGAGGTCTGCGTTTCGATGGCTTGCGGCGCGGCGGGCGATGGCGGGCTGCCGGTCCAACCGCTGGACAGCCACTTGACCGTCATGCCCAGTGCCACTCCCAGAACGACAATCATCAGCCGCGTTCGCATGAAAGCATCCCCACAAATTCCTACGAATAGTTCGAGCCCTCGCAGGCCATGATCATCGGTGCGTGCCGGTCGAATGTCAATGCGAGTGACAGGACGGGGCACGACCCCGTCACGGTTGCTTGAGTGCCGGGACCGAACTACAACTAGCTCGCATGAGAAAGATAGCACACTGGCGGTTTGCAATTCTGTTGATTCTGCTCGCGTGGCCAAGCTCGCAATGCTGGTGCGCGGAGTCGACGGAGGACGTTTCAGCCGACCTGCTTGTCATTGGCGGGTCGGAGTCGGCGGTAGCGGCGGCGGTGCAGGCGGCGCGGTTGGGCGTTGGGTCGATCGCGCTGGTTAACGACATCGATTGGCTGGGCGGGCAGTTCACGGCGGAAGGTCTGGGAGCGGTCGATGAGTGGACGATTTACAAAGGCCGCCGCACGTATTTTCCTCGCAGCGGCCAGTTCCTGGAAATCATGGACGCGATCGAGGCGGACATGCAGCGGAAATACGGTCTCGCGCGGCCCGGTAACTCATTCTGTGCTTGGACCACGTGCGAGCCGCGCGATACGGAGCGGTTGTTTCGCCGGTTCGTCTCGCCATATCTGAAAGAGAACGGCGGCCCGCTGGTCATCTACGAGAATTACGAACCGACGCGCGTGATCGTCGAAAACGCGGCCGTGCACGGCGTGGTGTTTCAATCGGTGAGCAATGATGGAGAGGGCACGTCGCTTACCGTGCACGCCAAGCTGACAATCGACGCATCCGATTGGGGCGACGTGATTCGCTTAAGCGGCGCGAAGTATATGCGTGGGCCGGATCTCAAGTCGGAGTTTCATGAACCAAGCGCGCCGAGCGATTTTAGCGAGGTCGATTGCAACGAGCTAAATCCGATCACCTATTGCATGATCCTTCGCGAGAGCGAAACGCCGTCGATCATCGAGCAGCCGCCGAATTACGACGAGCGGCGGTATTTCGGCACGACAAAAGCCACGCTCGATGAATACACCAAACTCGGCTGGCCCAAGGGAACGCTGGCACCCTGGGCCGCGGCGTGGATCGACAGCACGATGTCTAACGGGCCTTACGGCGAAACGCCGACGGTTTACACGCATCGCCGACTGGTCGATCGGCGGCACAATCAGTTGGCGGCGGGCAGCGAGGTGATTCTGGTCAACTGGCCACTGCAAGATTACCCGACGTACAACTTTCCCAAGCACTTGGTCGATCGGCTCGAGGCGGCTGCACCTGGCGCGTCCCAGAAGAACTTGATCGACATGAGTCCACGGCTGCGCCGGCTGGTATTCGAGGACGCCAAGCATCACGCGCTGGGGATGCTCTATCATTTGCAAACCACCGTGCATGACAAGCAGCCCGACCAGCCAGTCAGTTTTCGGATGCTGAAGCTGACGGACGAATTCGGCACGCCCGATCGTTTGCCGCTGAAGCCGTATGTGCGAGAAGCTTTGCGGATGGATGCGCTCTACGTGATGCGCGAGCAAGACGTGCGCGACGCGGACGGCGTGCAATCATGGGCGCAGCACATCCCGCCCGACAATGTGTTCGGCTTTCAATTCAACATCGACTTTCATCCGACGCGGCGGATTTTTCTGGATGGCGACAACGCGGGGCCGTGGGCTCACATTCACTCGAAGTTTCGCAACTGGGGCACGCACACCGACCGCTCCGGGTTTCCGTTGCGTGGGCTGGTGCCGCGGGAAATGGACGGGCTGTTGGGCGCCGGCAAGAATCTGGGTTACACCAGCATCGTGTCGTCGGCCGTCCGCTTGCACGGGCACGGGATGCACGCAGGACAAGCGTCGGCGACGATCGCGGCGGTCTGTTTGCAGAACAACATTCAGCCGCGCGACGTGGCGGGCGACGGGTCGCTGATTCGACGCGTGCAGACGTTGCTAGTTGATCCGCCGTCGGATCGTGCCACCGGAAAGAAGCCGCCAGGCACGTTGCTCTGGCCGTATCAAGACGTGCCGCCCGACTCCGAGCATTTTGTCGCCGTCAACCAACTGGGCATCCGCGCGATCTTGCCGGGCGATCCAGGGCTGCAGGATTTTCAAGCCGAGCGAATCGTAACGCGGCGTGAGGTGGCCCGCGCCGTCGCGCGAGCGGTGCTTAGTACCGGCCGGTTTGATCGCTACGAATCTGGAAAGAACGGCACTGGCCGGAGTTTCAAGGACGTCGCCCCGATAGACCCCGATTTCGCCGCGATTGAGTCACTCGCCCAATGGAAGTTGCTGCCGAAGTCGGAGCGGTTCGAGCCCGATCGGCCGGCGGCTGTCGGACTACTGCGTCAACTGTTCGAGGAATTCGGCGGGAAAGTTGAGAAAGTCGCGGGCGACGACGCTGCCCCGCTGAGCAAAGCACGGCTGGCGACACTGCTGTGGAGGGCGATTGCGACTTCGCCAGACAAGTCGTTTCTGACAACTGCGGAGTATTTGACGGCCAGGCACGACGCTGACGGCGACGGTCTGCCGGACCTCGACGACCCGCTGCCACTGGACCGGGATAACGACTCACTGCCGGACCAACTGGCCCCAGATAAACACTAATTCCGCAAATTCCTGCCGGCGATTGCTTGCAAAGTGACGCAAAGTTCGTTACTTGTATAGGTTTGCAGGCAATTCCCTCGCTGAACAACCGGCGCGGATTCCCGTGGCTGGCTTCAATGCCCAGAGGTAAAGGATCAAATGGCCAAGAGAACCAAGGCAAAAGAGCAGGAACAAGAACAGGTGGCCGAACAAACGGCGGAGAAGGCGGGTCCCAAGCGCATTCTGCTGGTGGACGACGACCCCGAAATCATCGAATCGATCCGCTTCGCGCTGAAGACCAAGGGGCACGAAATCCTGATCGCCCGCGACGGCAATCAGGGGCTGGCGATGGCCGAGCGGGAAGATCCCGATTTGGTCATCCTGGACATGATGATGCCCAAACGCAGCGGCTTCTTGGTGCTGGAGAAACTCCGCCGCACGCGGCCCGTGCCGATGCGCGTGATCATGATCACTGCCAACGAAGGCAGCCGCCACAAAGCCTATGCCGAGATGCTGGGCGTGGATGACTACATCCGAAAACCATTTCCCATGGACCGATTGATCGACAGTGTCGAGCGGCTGTTGGCTTAGTTGCGTCTCAGAAGAATCGTTTAAAATCAACGAGCCGATGCCGTTCGTTCCTCAGCGCCACGCACGGGCATACGTCTCAGATCGAGGGCGCAACGACTTCGCCAGAATGTCCGATGAGCGCAGCATAATAAAGTTTCCACGCACCCCCAATCGGCGATGTTTAATCACGGTTGTCCATGTCAACCGCCCACTTCCGTGCGTGTTGAGTGGCCCGAATTTTGCTCATCTGAAAGGAAAAATTAGTGAAGTCCGGCAACTTTAGTATTGCCTTGCCGGGCCAATCTAAGCATACTTGACTAGGAAGAGGTGGCGGAGACAACAAGGCAACGGAGGGCCTGTTTCATAGATTACGCGGACGACCGTTAGTCCCCCTGCCCGAATCCTCTGGCCTCCACACGACGTTCTTTCCCAAGTTCTCTCGCAAAGCGCCTTGCGAACACGCGCGCTGACGGCGTCGTTTGACCCTATGTACGACGGCCGTTGGCCATTTGGCCGAGGCTCCTGACTCATCCAGGGCAGAATGGTTGCGCGCTGCGCGGTAACGAAGAAAGACGCCCGCCAAGGATTGGTGCAGCCGAGAGCTAGTAAAGGACGACCGTCACAACCGTCGAAATTTAATAACAAGAGGCGTTTGTTATTGTCCGGTCGAGGTGACCCATCACTGGGGTCCCCACCATGGAGACCTCACGCGGTGGCGTTTGCCGACCGGCCGAGGAGGAATTTTTCATGAGTGGGCACGATATCATCTCCCTGGTAGCTCAGCGACAGGATCTGGAGCAGTTCCGCCGCAAGAATTGGAGCGGATCGTTCGCCGAGTATCTCGATCTGGTGCGGGACAATCCCAGCGTGACGCGCAACGCCTTTGAGCGCGTGTATGACATGATTGTGTCATACGGCTCGGACGCCTACGAAGTGACTCGCGGTGAGAGGCGCGTGCACTATCGCTTCTTCGACGACCCGTTCGATGACGGCCGCGACGCAATCTTCGGGCTCGATGGGGCGCTGGAGTCGCTGGTCAACGCGCTGAAGAGTGCCGCGAAAGGATATGGCATCGAGAAGCGCGTGCTGCTATTGCACGGTCCGGTGGGCAGCAGCAAGAGCACGATCGCCCGGCTGCTGAAGAAGGGGATGGAACGCTACACGGCCACCGACGACGGCGCGCTGTACACGCTGGGCTGGCTCGAACACGGCACAGACGACGTCGGCTGGTGCCCGATGCATGAAGAGCCGTTACATCTTGTGCCCGAGCGCTTCCGGCCGGATGTCTTGGCCCGGTTAAACGTCGAGCAAGGCGAGCACGATTACCACCTCAAGATCGTCGGCGAATTGTGCCCGCTCTGCCGCTTCATGTACACCGAGCGGCTGAAGAAGTACGAAGGCGACTGGACGAAAGTGATCCACGAAGTGCGCGTGCGGCGGATCATTCTTTCGGAACAGGACCGCATCGGCATTGGCACCTTCCAGCCAAAGGACGAGAAAAATCAGGACTCGACGGAACTAACCGGCGACATCAACTATCGAAAAATAGCCGAATACGGCACCGATAGCGACCCGCGAGCGTTTAATTTCGACGGCGAATTCAACATCGCCAACCGCGGGCTCGTCGAGTTCATCGAGGTGCTGAAGCTGGACGTGGCATTCCTGTACGATCTGCTCGGGGCCAGCCAGGAACACAAGGTCAAGCCGAAGAAGTTCGCCCAGACCGACATCGATGAGGTGATCATCGGTCACACCAACGAGCCGGAATATCGACGGTTGCAAAACAACGAATTCATGGAAGCTCTGCGCGACCGCACCGTCAAGATCGACGTGCCGTACGTCACGCGACTGTCGGACGAGATCAAAATCTACGAGAAGGACTACAACCAGCGCAAGGTCAAAGGCAAACACATCGCCCCGCACACGATCGAGATGGCGGCGATGTGGGCCGTGCTGACACGACTTGAGCAACCAAAGAACGCCAGCCTGACGCTGCTGCAAAAACTGAAGCTCTATAACGGCAAGACTCTGCCCGGTTTTACCGAAGAGAATATCAAGGAGATGCGCGACGAGGCAGTCAGCGAAGGGTTGCACGGCATCAGCCCGCGGTACGTGCAGGACAAGCTTTCCAACGCCCTGGTCGCCCATCTCGACGCCAAGTCGATCAACCCGTTTATGGTGATGAACGAGTTGGACGCCGGCTTGAAGCACCACGCGCTGGTGACCAGCGACGACCAGCGGCAGCGATTCCGCGAACTGCTCGGCGTGGTGAAGGAGGAGTACGAGAACATCGTGAAGAACGAAGTCCAACGTGCCATTGCGGCCGACGAAGACGCCCTGAAGCGACTGTGCGGCAACTACATCGACAACATCAAGGCCTACACGCAACGTGAAAAGGTGAAGAACAAGTTCACCGCGCAATACGAAGAACCGGACGAGCGGCTGATGCGGTCGATCGAAGAGAAGATCGACATTCCCGACAGCCGCAAAGACGACTTCCGCCGCGAGATCATGAACTACATCGGTGCCCTGTCGATCGACGGCAAGTCATTCGACTACAAGAGCAACGAGCGGCTGTACAAGGCCCTGCAATTGAAACTGTTTGAGGATCAGAAGGACTCGATCAAGCTGACCAGCTTGGTCTCCAACGTGGTCGATCA
>JBGTKH010000419.1:0-11204 GCA_041744735.1 Pirellulaceae bacterium
CGGTCGATCAGGAAGCGGCCAAAATCTGGCGAATTAGGCTACCCGGCGCGCGCACCACGGCGTGCCGCGCATCGGCATGGTCGTGACGCGCGGACATGAGCCGATTTTCTTGCGCTGTATGAGCGGCATTTTGAATCGGCTTCCGGCGCGACGTTTTCATGTGGTCATCTTCTGCGCGTCCGGCGCCGTGGCGCGAATGCAGAAGGAAGTTCAACACGCCGATATTTCGCTGGCCGTGCTGCCGGAACAATTTCCCGCGGCGGCGGAAACGCTGCGGCAAGCGGCTTGCGACGTGCTGTATTACTGGGAGGTGGCCAGCGACGCGCTGAATTACTTTCTTCCGTTTCTGCGACTGGCACCGGTGCAATGCACGTCGTGGAGCACGCTGGTAACGTCCGGCGTGCCGCAGGTGGACTACTACCTGTCCAGCGCGCTGGTCGAGACGGATGAGGCCGACGCATTTTACAGCGAGCGATTGGTGCGGCTCGATTCGCTGCTAAGCTGCCAGCCGCGCGTGACGCTGACTCAGCCCGCTCGCGACCGCGAGTATTTTGGCTTGCCCGCGCAGAGCCATCTGTACGTCTGCCCGCAGAACCTGCTGAAGTTCCATCCCGACTTCGACGAACTGCTGGCCGGCATCCTGCGCCGCGACCCATTGGGCTTGGTCGTGATCAAACACCGCCCGTGGCCGCGCGCCGGCGAGCTACTACAGCAGCGGTTCCGCCACACGCTGCCCGACGTGGCCAGCCGCGTGATCCTGCTCCCCTGGCAGAGCCACGACGAGTACCTGCTGCTTCTGGCCGTGGCCGACGTGATTCTGGACACACCGCACTACGGCGCCGGCAGCACGATCTACGACGTCTTTTCCCTGAACCAGCCGATGGTCACGTTGCCGGGACGCTTGAACGTCAGCCGCTACACGTTGGCCTGCTATCGAAGGATGGGCATTTTGGACCTCGTCGCCGATTCGCCCGCAGCGTACGTGGACTTGGCCGTGCGCGCCGGCTGCGACGAAGATTTTCGTCACGCGGTCAAAACCCAAATTGCCGAGCGAAGCGATTTACTGTTCAATGACCTTGCAGCAGTCCGCGAACACGTTCGCTTCTTCGAGCACGTGGCAAGTCATTTTTAACCGGCGGAATAGTTGATGAATTCGTGCTCGGGCGAATCGCTCATCGTAACAGTCGGCTTTGACAGCCAGTGTTTCATCCGCAGGAGTTGCGCTTGGGGCGCGGTGAGGGGATAGTGCGTGTACCGATAGCTGCGGGCCACGCGGGTGAGCCAGTTGCGTTTGGTTTCGATCGAGCCGACGCCGAGGTCGATGGTTTGATCGCCACGCTCGAAGCTGTCGCGGAAGGTCTTTAGATACAGGACGCTGCCGACGCCGCCGTTGGCAAACTCGGGGGCGTAGCCGGCGCGTAAGCCGTAGACGTGGCCTTGCCAGTGATAGTTGTAGCCGAACGCGGCCGGCGAGCCGTCGATGCGCAGCAGGTTCAAATCGAGCGTGCCGGTTTTGGCGGCCATGCGATGCGCGTCGCGCAGGAATTGGTGGACCGACGTCGTGGAGAGCGTCGTGCCGTCGGAGGATGAGCCCTGCCAGCTTCGTTCGGCCAAATCGATGCACTCGTCGAACAGATCCCAGCGCGGGTCGTCGTCGCCGTGCGTGGCGCCGAGCGGCCGGTAACGTTCGAAGGCGACTTCGCCCAGCTTGGCCACGCGCCGCTCGTAGCGGCGGACGTTGTTGCGGAACTTGGCGGTGCGGCTGTTCAGGTAATCGTCGAACGTGCCCTCGAGATCGACGATGGCGGTCTCTTTCCAAATGCTCTCACGCCCTTGCAGCCCGGCCGCTTGCATCGCGTGTTGCGTGCGGCCGCGATCTACGCCGAGCTTGTTGACCCAGCGCAGATCGAGCAAATCCCAATCGCGCGGCGTGCGGCGAATGTGCTGCATGGCGACGGTCAACGTGGCGGTTGGGTTGGGGCCGATCGATCCGTAGAACGTACCCCAATCGCGCAGCGGGTAAGTGAGCACTCGCACGCGGCCGATTCGCGTCCGTTCGGTGATGACCGTCAGCGGCAGGATGCCGATCGGCTCGCCGCCGCTGTGAACGATCAGCACCCGCAGCTTCTGGCGGCGGCCGAAATGCTGCCAATAGGTTTGCAGCCAATCCAGTGTTTGAAAGAAAGTGGCGTGGCGCGTTTTCGTCCACAGCGCGTGCCACACCAGACGCAGCGGTTCTAGCTCGTCCGCGCGGTTGATCTCGTCGACATGGGCCATGCAAAACTCCGTCGATCTCTGGGGATAGAGGGGCGGCGGGTAGGAATTGGAGATAGACTTTGGCTGGGAGCAAGCGCGATGCCGCTGTCGAACGTGGCGGCCGTCTGTTACAACCCAGTGCGGCGCTATCCGTCGCGGTCACGAGACTTACGGCGATTCGACGAAGCCGCGCCGGTTCCCGTCGGCACGACGCGTGGGCGTCGTGATGTCGAAAAAACGCAACATCCTGCGAGAAATGGCAACGAAGAACACGACTCGGTGGTGATACCGTTTGTAGGTTGGACGCCCTCGTCCGACCAGGAATCCGCGTGAAACATCGGACGGACGAGGGCGTCCATCCTACGAATCCAGCAAATGGTATCACAACCCACGACGCGCGTCTGTAGCTTGGCGCACTGAGCCGAGCCAGATGGGCTTCCTGGACTCGAAGATGCTCGGCTCGGAGAGCCAAGCTACAGCCGAGCTGTGAAATCGCCGCGGAAGGCGAAACTTCCGGGGACGCGGCGGGGTTATAAGTACGAAGGGGCGTTAGAGCTGGGATCAGACGTACAGATTTCAATTTTGACGGAGTTCGGTCTTCCCCAGTGGGACAGGTTCTTCCCGTCAAAATTGAAATCTGTACGTCTGATCCCAAACCAAATGAGGATCGTTACTATGTCGCGCAGCATCGTACGTTGTCTGGCCCTTGCATTTGGATTTTCTCTATTGCTCGGCTTCTCTCCGCGGGTGGTAAGGTCGGCTGAGGACGCGCAGCAGGTAGCCAAGCAGATCGACACGCTGCTCGCCGAGGAGTTGTTCTCGGCATTGCCAACTGAACAACGAGCGTCGTTGGCTGACGACGAAACCTTTCTCCGCCGCGTGTCGCTCGATCTGACCGGCCACGTGCCGCGCCGCGAAGAGGTGATCGCGTTTTCGCTGGACCCCGATCCGGACAAGCGGGCGAAGTTGGTCGACAAGCTGCTGGCCGAGCCGCGGTTTGGCGAAAACTGGGGTAACTACTGGCGCGATGTGATTTACTACCGCCGCACTGAGGATCGGGCTCTGGTGGCTTCGAGCGTGACGGGCAGCTACTTGGCCGAGCAGTTCAATCAGAACACGTCGTGGGCCGAGATCGCCAAGCCGTTCATCACGGCCGAAGGAGACGTGCTGGAGGACGGCCGCACCGGGCTAATCATGGCTCAGGCCGGACTGCCCGAAGAAACGGTGGCCGAGATCTCGCGCATCTTCCTGGGCATCCAGATTCAATGTGCCCAGTGCCACGATCATCCGACCGACCGCTGGAAGCGCGAACAGTTCCACGAACTGGCTGCGTTTTTTCCGCGCGTCGCCGTGCGTCCGGATATGTCGGGCGAGCGGCGGACGTTCCTCGTGACCGTGACGGACAGCCCGTTCAACTTCCGCGCGAACGACAACAACCGATTCCGCGGCACGCCCGAACACTACATGCCCGACTTGGAAAATCCGAGCGAACGGGGCGAGTTGATGCAGCCGGTGTTCTTCGTTACGGGGGAAAACTTGCAATCGGGCGCACGAGACGCCGAGCGCCGCGGGCAACTGGCCGAGTTTCTCACGGCTCCCACGAATCCCTGGTTCGCCAAAGCGTACGTGAATCGCATGTGGTCCGAGTTGGTCGGCGAAGGCTTTTACGAACCGGTCGACGACATCGGCCCGGATCGAGAGTGTTCGGCGCCCAAGACGCTCGATGCATTGGCCGTTGCGTTTGTCGACAGCGGCCACGATGCGAAGTGGCTGTTCCGCACGATCACGGCGACGGAGGCTTATCAGCGCGAGAGCCAAACACGCCGCACGCCGGACGAGACGCCGATGCTGGCCAACTGTGCCCAGCGGCTGCGCGGCGATCAACTTTACAACGCGCTGATCGCGGTGCTGGGCATCGACGAGCGGTTCACGATGAATCGTGGGCCGCGCGGCCCCTACGGCGGATTCGGCGGCCCGCGGACCGTGTTCAATCTGACTTTCGGCTACGATCCCAGCGAACGGCGCGATGAAGTGGCCGGCTCGATTCCGCAGGCGCTGGCCATGATGAACTCGCCTTTTATCAATCAATCGATTAGTGCCCAGCGATACAGCGGGCTCGGCAAATTGTTGCTGGACGTAAAGGACAACGAAGCCGTGACGATCGAGTTGTACCTGCGAGCCGTGTCGCGCGAGCCGTCCGATGGCGAACTGAAAACGTGCCTGGCCTACGTCGCAGAAGTCGGCGACCGCAACGAGGCCTTCGAAGACATCCTCTGGTCGCTGATCAACTCCACCGAATTCCTGCACCGCCGGTAACCGTAGCATGACTCTCTGAGTCGTGACTGCTCGACTCGGAGAGTCAAGCTACAGCGTTGAACGAACCACTTTACATAACAGGCAAAAATGTCCATGACCACACAACTGCATCATCAAATCGATGTCTCCGTCAATCGCCACGGCCGAGTGCGCCGCCGCGATTTTCTGCGGACGATCTCCGTCGCCGGCGCGGCCGCGGGGGCTTTGAGCTGGGCCGACGTGATGAGCCTGGAAGCGGCCGAACTGCGACAGCGCGGCATGGCCTGCATTCTGCTCTGGATGCAAGGCGGCCCGAGCCAATTTGAAACGTTTTCGCCTAAGCCGGGTCACAGCAACGGCGGCGAGACCAAGGCCATCAACACGTCCGTCGCGGGCATTCAGATTTCCGAAAACCTGCCGAAGACGGCCCAGGTGATGGACGACATCTGCATCATCCGCTCGATGAATAGCAAGGAAGGGAGCCACCCGCGGGCCACGTTCCTAATGCACACCGGCTATTTACCATCGGCGAGCGTGAAGTATCCGACGCTCGGCGCCCACGTGGCGCATCAACTTGCCGATCCGCAGTTCGACCTGCCCAGTTTTGTGCGCATCGGCCCACAACGCGGCGGTCCCGGCGGCGGACTGTTGGGTGTCCAGTTCGATCCGTTCTCGGTCGCCGATGCCAGCCGCATGCCCGAGAACACGACACTAGCCACCAACGGCGCGCGCTATCGCCGCCGCTTGCAACTGCTCGGACGGCTGGAATCGGAATTCGAAGCCAATGGTGGCCAGCAAGAGGTCAGCGATCACCGCACGCTGTACGACAAGGCGTCGAAGCTGGTGCTCAGCCCGAAGATGGAAACGTTCAATCTGCAACTCGAGCAGGCCAGCATGCGGCTGGCTTACGGTTCGTCGCAGTTCGCCAACGGCTGCTTGCTGGCTCGCCGTCTGGTGGAAGCGGGCGTGACGTTCGTCGAAGTCACGGCCGGCAATTGGGACACGCACGACAATAACTTCGAACGCTCCAGGGAACTCTGCCAGCAGGTCGACCAGCCGTACGCTCAACTGCTCACCGATCTGAAGCAGCGTGGGATGCTCGACAAGACGCTGGTCATCTGGATGGGCGAGTTCGGCCGCACGCCGCGCATCAACCCGCGGGCCGGCCGCGATCACTATCCGCGAGCCTTCAACGGCACGCTGGCCGGCGGCGGCGTGAAAGGCGGCCAAGTGATCGGCAAAACGGACGTGGGCGGCGACAGTGTCACCGACCGCCCGGTCGGCGTCACCGATCTGTTCCGCACGATCTGCCACGGCCTGCAAATCAACGCCGACCACGAAAACATGAGCAGCATCGGCCGCCCCATCCGCATCGTCGAAGGCGGCGAGGTGGTGAAGGAAGTGTTCGGCTAGTGCTTCGTCAGAGTTAAAAAGTGGGGTAAGCATCCTGCTTGCCAATCCGATTTCATCCCAGAAACGCAAGCTGGAAGCTTACGCCACGAAGTCGGCCAACCCTAAAACTACGCGTCCGTCCTACTTCGAATCGGATTCCTTTGTTCCCGGCAAGTACCGGGCGTCGGGATCGGCGGGCGGTTTGTCGAGCGTGAGAAAGGCGAATAGGTCCGCCAGTTCTTGGGGCTGAAGCTGCTTCTCCAAACCTTCGGGCATCAGCGACAGGTTGCTGACCTTCATCTCTTCCACGTCATCGCGCGCGACGGTCTCTAACTTTCCGCCTTGCATCTTCAGCACCACGCGCTGCTCGCTGTCTTCGGCCAACAGACCCGTCAACACGCGGCCGTCGGACGTGATGATCGTGCGGGCCTGATACGACGCGCCGATCACCAAGCTGGGATCGAAGACGTTGGACAGCAGTTGCTCGAACGACGCCCGCCCGTTGGCGGTGATGTCGGGGCCGACTTCCTGTCCTTCGCCGTAGATCTTGTGGCACTGGCCGCAAACTTTATTGAAAACGATTTGCCCTTTGTGTGGATCGCCCGGCGCGCTGCGGACCAGCAAACGCATCTCGGCGATAACTTGTTCGCGCTGCGGGTTGCGCTCGGTGCGCACCGAGCCCCACTTGGCGACGACCAGCTTCCGCAATTCTTCGTCGCGGCTCTCCAGCAACTTCGCCACTTGGTTCGCATTCAACGCGCCGGCCGGAATCTGATTGCTGCCGATTGCCTCCAATAATGATTTGCTCCAAGCGGTGCGCTGTGTCAGCAATTCAATGGCCTTCGGTTGCAGGTCGGGTTCAAGTTGGTTGAAGTGAGCCAGCACCACGTCGGCCACGTGTGTGTCTTCCATTCGCCCAAGCGCGGCCAGCACGGCGCCGCGTAATGCCGGCGGGTTCTGCTTCGTATTGGCCAGAGTGCGCGACACGACATCGAGCAACTGCGGGTCGCCGGCCGCAACGAGCGCGTCGAGCGATTGCAGACGGCGTTCGGGTGACTGCCCTTCGACGGCCAAGAAGACTTTTCGCACTGCGTCGATTGCCGCCGGGTCCTTCCAGGTCGTGGCCAACAGCGCGGCGTCCAGATACAGCGGCGCGTCGGTCTTGCCGGACAGAATTTTGTTCAGCGTCGGTTGGAGCCGCGGGCGCAAATCGTCGAGTGCCTTGCCGGCGATTTCTCGCGATTGGATTTTCTCAGTGAGCACCGCCAAACACTTCTTCGCCGTCTCAGCGTCGGCTTCCACAACCAGCTCGAATAGCATCACAATCGGATCGGGATCGACCGCTGCGGTCGCGGGCTCGGCTGCTCGCACATCCGATGAAACGTCCGCACTGGACCAGACGGTGAATAAACAAAGCAGCAACGTCGCGGCTACACGCATGGAAATATCCCGAAGGCGGAGAGGTACGAAACTTAGTGCCTATGAAACACGGCCGAGTCGTGACCAATTTGGTAGGCCGGATTTGCCATCCGGCCGGATTACAAGTCCGGCCTGCGACTGAGACTCGAACTGCCCTTTAGTTTATCACCGCGCCCGCCTTCCTCCTACCTTGCAACGTTGTAATCCGCGCGACACCAAACTCGGCTTGCGACAAAGACCCGTCAGGGGAATAATGACCGTTGCTCTTGCCTTTCTATCAGGGACGGTCGGCATGAATCCAGATTATGAATTCGACTTGGTGTGCGTCGGCAGCGGTCCGGCCGGCCAGCGGGCTGCGGTGCAGGCAGCCAAGTTGGGCAAGCGCGTGGTGGTTGTCGAACGCCGGCGGATCGTCGGCGGTGTGTGCATCGATACCGGCACCATCCCCAGCAAGACCTTCCGAGAGGCCATCATCAGCGTGTTGCAATCGCAGCGTGCCGGCCGCAACGGCTCGTTTGGCAACAACGTGCGGCCCACGGCCGAGCAACTTTTGGAACGCGTCGGCGCGGTGGTGCAGTGCGAAGCCGACATTATCGAGAACCAATTGCACCGCAACGATGTGCAAATGATCCGTGGCGACGCGGCTTTCAAGGACCCGCACACGCTGACGGTCAAATGCGAGGACGGCTATCGCGACCTGACCGCGGCAAACGTGTTGATCGCATGCGGCACGCAGCCGTGCACCCCCGCCGGCGTCGACAAAGTGACGGACATCATTCTGACCAGCGAAGACATCTGCAGTCTGAAGCGTCTGCCGCGGACAATGGCCGTGGTCGGAGCGGGCGTGATCGGTGTCGAGTACGCCTCGATGTTTGCGCGAATCGGCGTCGAAGTCACCTTGATCGACCGCCGCCCGCGGCCGCTGGAGTTCATGGATCATGAGATCGTCGACGAGTTGGTGCACCAGATGCGCAACGCCAACGTGACGTTTCGTCTGGAGGAAGCCGTCGACCACATCGAAGCCTCGCCCGGCCCGCCGCCTCGCGCGGTGATCCATTTGGAGTCGGGCAAACGCATCGTTGCCGACATGGCGTTGTTCTCGGTCGGCCGGATTGGAGCCACCGAGACGTTGAATCTAGCGGCCGCGGGTTTGCAGGCCGATGATCGCGGCCGCTTAAAGGTCGGTCCGCAATTCCGCACGTCGGTCGCTCACATCTTGGCGGCCGGCGATGTGATCGGCTACCCGAGCCTGGCCGCGACTTCCAGCGAACAGGGCCGCTTGGCCGCCTGCTATGCATTCGGCATCGAAGCACCGCCGATGGCCGCGCATTTTCCGGTCGGCATCTACGCCATTCCGGAGATGTCGATGGTTGGCCAACCGGAACACGTGTTGACCGAACAGAAGACCCCCTACGAAGTTGGCCTGGCCCGCTATCGCGAAATCGCCCGCGGGCAAATTCTGGGCGACGACAGCGGCATGTTCAAGATGCTGTTCCACCGCGAAACGCGGCAGTTGCTGGGCGTGCATGCCATCGGAACCGGCGCCACCGAGTTGATTCACATCGGCCAAGCCGTGCTCGGCCTGCATGGCGGCTTGGATTACTTCCTGCAAACCGTCTTCAACTATCCCACCCTGGCCGAATGCTACAAAGTCGCCGCCCTCGACGCCGCCAACAAGCTTTCGTTGTGATTTTGGAGTGCGGCGACTCGTCGCCGCTTTTTGAATTTCGGAGGATCGTAGATTCGACCCCCGTGCGTCCAACCCCTGGCCTCGGCGACTTCGCACATCGCGTGATACAATCCTCTGGTATGAATAATACGCAGACCGAAATTACCGATCGCGCAACGACCGCGCCGCGTGCCCCGGAATTACTGGCACCCGCAGGCGATCGCGACTGCGTACGGGCCGCGATCGAGAACGGCGCCGATGCTGTGTACTTCGGCTTAGACTGCGGTTTCAACGCGCGGGCGCGAGCGACGAATTTTTCGCTCGAGGAACTTCCCGAAGTGTTGGCGCTATTGCATCGGCGCGGCGTGAAGGGTTACGTCACGCTGAATACGCTGGTCTTTCCCAGCGAATTGGCCGACGTCGAACAAACGATTCGCCACATCGCCGAGGCCGGAGTCGATGCGGTGCTGGTGCAAGACTTGGGCGTCGTGCGGTTGATTCGTGGGGTCTGCCCCGACTTACCGATTCACGCTTCGACTCAGATGACGTTGACCAGTGCGGAGTGCATTCGCGCCGCGGAACTGCTGGGCGTCGAGCGGGTTGTGCTGGCTCGCGAGCTGTCGATCAAGGAAATTCGCAAGATCGCACGGCAAACGATAATGCCGCTGGAAGTGTTCGTGCACGGCGCGTTGTGCGTGGCGTATTCCGGCCAGTGCCTGACCAGCGAATCGCTCGGCGGCCGCAGCGCCAACCGCGGCCAATGCGCCCAAGCCTGCCGCCTGCCGTACGATCTGATCTGCGACGGTCAACAGGTCGATCTCGGCAAGATGAAGTATTTGCTCAGCCCGCAAGATTTGGCCGCGTTCGAATTGGTGCCCGAGTTGATTGAAGCCGGCGTGTGTTCTTTCAAAATCGAGGGACGTTTGAAAACGCCCGAATACGTGGCGAACATCACGCGGCATTATCGCCAGGCGATCGACACGGCGATGGCCGGTCGGCCGGTGCAATTTACGCGGCGCGAAGTCGAAGAGATGGAGCTGTCATTCTCGCGCGGCTTCTCGCCCGGCTGGCTGCGCGGCTGCGATCACAAGATGCTGGTCCCCGCGCTCAGTTCGGCCAAACGAGGTGTGCTCTTGGGCGAAGTGACAGCCGTTCGCGGCCAGCGCGTGGCAGTGCAATTGGCCGCGCCAATCTCGCGCGGCGACGGCATCGTCTTCGAGGGAGACCGCGCCAACAACGACGAGCAAGGCGGCCGCGTCTATGAAGTCTTTTCCATGCACAGGTCGCTGGACGAGCCGATTTCGACGGGCATCGTTGAACTTGCGTTTCAGCGCGGCGCCATCGACATGGGGCGGTTGTGGGCGGGTCAGCAAATCTGGAAGACGGACGATCCGCAACTGACCAGCCGCCTGCGGAAAACATTCTCCGGCCTCGACGCACACCGTCGAGTGCCGCTGGACTTGGAAGTTCACGCCGCCGTCGGCCAGCCGCTGTGCGTCATCGGCCGCGCGGATTCGGGAGCTACGTGCCGAGTCGAATCGTCTCAGCCGCTCGAAACCGCCGTGCGGCATCCGCTGTCGCAAGAGTTGCTGGAGAAACAACTCGGGCGACTCGGCGGCACGGTGTATCAACTACGGAGCGTCACGGCGAATATCGTGGGCCAACCGATGGTGCCACTCAGCGTCCTCGGCCAACTGCGCCACGAAATGGTCCGGCAGCTAGAAGCATCCGTCGCCAACCCGCCGCCGCGCCACATCGCACCCGACTCCGCCCTCGCCGCGCTGCGCGACACGCTTCCCGACGAGCCCGCCGTAGGACGGATTGCCAATCCGTCCGCCAGTTCCTCAGAACCGCGGTCAACTAGCACGGACGGGTTGGCAACTAGCACGGACGGGTTGGCAACCCGTCCTACGGGAGCTGCCCTGCATGTGCTGTGTCGCTCGCTCCATCAACTGCAAGAAGTCATCCGCTGCGACGTGCGCAGCGTGATGGTCGACTTCCAAGACATCCGCGAATATCGCGACGCCGTCGGAATTGCGCGCGACGGCGGTGTCGAAATCTATCTCGCCACGCCGCGCATCCAAAAGCCCGATGAACTGGGCATCTTTCGCGTACTGCTCCGCCACAACGCCGACGGCATTCTGGTCCGCAATCTCGGCGGCTTGCGATATTA
>JBGTKH010000420.1:0-2832 GCA_041744735.1 Pirellulaceae bacterium
CCACACCCTGCTGCGTGCCCGCGACTGGCAGCACCGTCCGCAGTTTGATCAAGTTTGCGACTGGTGGCGCGGCAGTGGCGTAGGCTTCCAGCCTGCGAACCATGATGATCGCAAGCTGGAAGCTTACGCCACGCGCGGCCGCGGCGTCTGTGCCCTAGTCGGCATGGGCGGAGCCGGCAAGACCGCGATCGCCGATCGGTTTCTCAACGAGTTGCTCGACAACACCAACCCGACGCGCCAGCGAGGCAATCCGCCCCACAGCGTCTTCGTCTATTCCTTCTACGACGACGACAAACCCGAAAACTTCTTCCGTCACCTACAAATCTGGCTGGAAGGCACGTCATCGCCGGACAAGCAAAAGTCGCCGACGCAACTGATGTTCGACATCCAACATCATCAGGGCCTGATCATCCTGGATGGGCTCGAAAGGGTTCAGGAGAGCGGCGCGCGAGGCGGTTTTGGCCGGCTAACCAGTCCCAGCCTCCGCGACCTACTGAACCACATCGCCAGCGGAGCGGCCCGCGACCTGAGCGTGCTGGTGACCAGCCGATTTCCATTGACCGACCTCCGCGACAGCCAACCCCGATACTTCCACCAAATCCCCGTCGAAGAGATCGACGTACCAACCGGTATCCACTTGCTGCGAGACCGCGGCGTCCGCGGTACCGACGTGCAACTCGCCCCGATCGTCGAGCACTGCGGCCGGCACGCGTTGACCGTCGACCTGGCCGGCGGCTACATCAAAGAGTACGGCCACGGCGACCCGTCCACTCCGCTGAACCTCGGCACGGCCGAAGAACTGCAAGCCGAGGCCGAGCAGGAACCGGACGACGACAAGCGAGCCGTGCTGATACAGAGCCGCCGATTCACCCGCATCGCGCAGCGTTATCGCGAAGCGATGCTCAGAACTGACGAAGCAGCTCTCACGCTGCTCGAACGAGTCTGTCTGTTCCGTCTCGGTGTCGACTGCGAAACCCTTGCTGACGTCTTCACCGGCCCCGCAGCCGAAGAAGTCTCCGGCAAAGCGATTGCCAGCCTGAATGCTTACGAGTTGAAAAAGAAACTAGACTGGCTTGTGCGCATTAGGATTTTGGAACATAGCGAACTCCACTTGGGTGCTTCGTCGCACGCTGCCACGATACGCTACAACGTTCACCCCGCCGTCCGGGATGGATTCCTCAGCGGGATTAGTCGAGAAGCCGAGGCAGTCACTCACGAAGCCGTCCGTAAGCGCCTAGAAGTTTCTCTTGGGGACGCACCCGGGCAAGAGACGTCCGATCCCGCCACGCTCGACTTGCTGGAAGAGATTATTCATCACGCGATTGGTTGCGGCCGTGTGGATGAAGCGTGGCAACTGTATACTAATCGCCTCGGTGGATATAAGAATCTGGGTTGGAAACTAGGAGCATACGAGCGAGGTGCGCGAATCTGTGAATCTATGGCGACGGCCAATCCATGGCCTAGCCGCGTCTATGCCCGCCGTGCCAGACGAAAACCACAGCACTTTTCGCGACATGTCCTAATTGCTTCTCTTTTTTATTCAGTATGTTTTGGCATTGTAATGCCGCTGCTCCCGCCAATGTCCATGATGATGGGCGATATTAGTCTTTACACTCGGTTAATTATTTGGGCGTTGGTGTTTGGAACTATTGCACTTACGTCATGGTTTGGTTTGCACCTGCTTTATACAACGTTTCACGATAGGATCATTTACTCCTTCAAATCAATGTCTATCGAATGTCGTTCTGAGCTTTATTTGCATCAGGCACTTTATTCAAAGGACTCTGGACGATTGGCGGATGCTGTTTCAGCTTATGAGCGTATCGGACAAACGGCCAGTGGACATCAATCTCAAAGTTACTTCGTCGGGCTTTCGGAGACATCGCTCCTCGCCGGACGATTGCGCCGGGCTCTGACGAATCGAGCGGGGATGAAAAGCGGCTTCTCTCTGACGCCATTGATCGATGCATCGTCTTGGCACGTCATTCTCGGATTTGTTCATCTCCTGCGCGGCGAGGTTGCCGACTCACTCGATGCTTTTAGGAAATCGCAGGCCTTCCATTTGCGAATTGTAAGTTGGAAGTATCGACGGCCGCTAGCCTCGATGTTCGGATCACATTACATGACATCGTACGCTGAATTGCGCGCCGTCATGCCATCGACTATCGATGGGAATGTGTCACCATTGATAGGCGCTTTCCTCAAGTTAAGTGAAGCAGAGAATCGCCTTGCTAAAAATGATGTTGAAGCTGCTCGGCTGCTTGCAATTGCCGCAAGGGATTGGGCAATCAGATTCGATGCACTAGAAACTCTTTGTTGGTCGGCACTCGTGACAGCGAGAATTGATCTGTCTCTCTTCAACGGGGGGCCATCTCGTTTTATGTGCGAGATTCACGACCGCAGGTTTTCAGAACCGCCCAACGATCCAGGACATCTTCGGTCAGGCACTACCGCGAGGTTCGTGCCGTACGCCGGGCGCCTCACCTCCACTGACGCGTCCATCACCGAGGGCCTGAGTATTGCGCGCGATTGCGGCTACGGTCTCTACCACATCGAATTGCTGCTGGAACGGGCTCGGCTGAACCTGCTGCGAGGCGACGCGGGGGCTGCGCTGGACGACATCGAAGTTGCTCTCGATACCGGCATCCCGGCCAACGAGAAAACCGGCCAGGTGGAACTGCTTGCCGCCAACCACGAAGAATGCGGCTACGCCTGGGCGATTCCCGCGGGCCTCCAACTCCGCGCCGAAGCCCTGCTGCTTCAGGCCGCTCAGCAAACCGGTCGAGCGACGATTTCCAGTGAGCCGACGGCGCGATCCGCGGGCGCCGCACA
>JBGTKH010000421.1:0-5517 GCA_041744735.1 Pirellulaceae bacterium
TGCTGGTGGGCGAAGGGGCGCTGCGGTTCGCGCTGGCCAACGGGTTCGTCGAAGAAAACTTGCTCACGGACAAGGCGCGGCGGATGTGGTTGTATTGGAAGCGCACGCGCTCCACTCGCGACGATTGGCTGCCGCCGGCCGACGGCGAAACCGACTTGGACGTGCAGCAGTGGTTCGAGAAACATTTTTACGGTTCGCGTGCCGGCCAGCAATCCAGTGTTACTCCGCGTTTGGAAGAGGGCGGCACGGTGCACTGCGCGGCAATCGATTCCAACGGCGATCTCGCGTGTTGCACCAGCACCAGCGGCCACGCCTTTAAGCTGGCGGGCCGAGTGGGCGATTCGCCGATCCTGGGCGCGGGCCTGTACGTCGACAACGACGTCGGCTCGTGCGGCAGCATCGGGCACGGTGAAGCCAACCTGGAACATCTCTCGTCTTTTCTGGCGGTCGAACTGATGCGCAGCGGCATGTCCCCCGCCGAGGCCGGCCTGGCCGTGCTGCGCCGCGTCGCCGCCAAGACTCGCCCCGACCAACGCGACGCTCAAGGCCGCCCCACGTTCAACCTGCAGCTTTACCTGCTGGCCAAAGACGGCACCCACGCCGGCGTCGCCATGTGGGGCCCAAAGAGAATCGCCGTGAGCGACCACCAAGGCACGCGGCTGGAAAATTGCCTCTCACTGTTTCAGCGAGAGTGAGAGTTTCGCGGTCGGCTAAGTGACTACATCGAATTGACATCGTCCTGTAGCCGAATAATCCGCTGAATATGCCTCTCGACTCGCGAATCCGAAACCGTTTCCCCTTTCAAGGCCCAAGCATCGAGTGCCAACTGCCACATCATGCCGATGCGTTCGGCGGGTGTGGTATCCGCTAGATCTCGCTCGGTGCCTTGGTCGCTCAGCTTGCTGATGCGTATGGTGCGATCTGGATCGCTCATGCATTCATTCCACTTCAGAGCCTGTGTAGCTGCAACGCCAACCGACGGTGGGTAGTGGTACAAGTTGCCGTAGCGGAAGTGGTGACACTTCCGAAGTCTAACGACTTCGGCTACTAAAATGTACCACTACCCGACGGTGGGTAGTGTCCCAACATCGTATTGCTAACGAAAATGAACGAGGGGTGGCTGGGGCTGAGTCCGCGACGCCCCAGCTTGCGCCTCGCTGGGGCTTCGCGGACTCAGCCCCAGCCACCCAAAACTGCTCAGCAACACAATGTTGGGACACTACCCGACGGTGCTGAAAAGTTCGAATTCAATACACGAAGAAGTACCGAGTACTGAGTACTGCACGTTTCGACGGCACGTCACCGCTTGAGCTTTCTCGTTGGCGATGCGGTTAACAAGTGACGCTGCCGCGCTGTAATGGGTTTGCACGACAAGCAGGGCTGCTCGTCGCTACGTGACCAAGCCTTTGGTGACCAGCATAAACACGTCTTCCAGCGTGGGGTCTTTTTCGCCGAAGCTGCGGATGCCGACGCCTTGGGAAACGAGTTGATCGAGCAGTTGGGCGACGCCGTTGTCGTCGGTTTCCAGTTCCACCGTGGCGCTGTGGTCGGTTACCTGCACGTCGCGCGTGTGAGGCGAACTGCGCAGGATCGATAGGCCGATGTCCATGTTCGACGTGAACTTGACCACCACCATGCGGTTGCCGCGGATGCGGCGGTAAACTTCATCAATGGGGCCGTGCATCAGCAGTTGCCCGAGCTCGATGATGCCGATGCTGGTGCAGCAGTCGGCCAGTTCGGTCAGGATGTGGCTGGAGATGAGGATCGTTTTGCCCATGCGGCGCAGCTCTTTCAGCAGCGCCTTGACCTCGATGCGGGCCCGCGGGTCCAGGCCGCTGGTCGGTTCGTCCAGGATCAGCACGGGCGGATCGTGCACCAGCGTCTTGGCCAGACACAGCCGCTGCTTCATGCCGCGCGACAGGCCATTGACGAAATCGTTGCGCTTGTGGGCCAGGTCGAGCAGCTCCAGCACGTCGCCGATCACCTGTTTGCGTTTGGTGCGGCCGATGCGGTACGCGACGGCGAAAAAGTCCAGGAATTCCCAGACGCGCATGCCGTCGTACACGCCGAAGTTGTCGGGCATGTAGCCCACACAGCGGCGCACGTTCATCGGGTCGCGCGTAACGCTGTGCCCGTTGACGATCCCCTCGCCGCGGCTGGCCTTCAGCAGCGTGGCCAGAAAGCGGATGCTCGTGCTCTTACCGGCGCCGTTAGGCCCGATGAACCCGAACATCTCGCCCGCCTCGATCTTCAGGTTCAGCCGCTCCACCGCCGTGAAGTCGCCGTAGTCTTTGCCGAAATCGATGAGTTCGATCATATCTGTGCAATCACCTGTCCACTATTTCAAACCGGATGCGAGAAAGCCACTGGCTTCACGCCAGTGGATGCTTACGTTCATCCTAGCTTTGTCAAAGTTACAAAGTGGGGTAAGCATCCTGCTTGCCGACGTCTTCGCCTCGTCGCTCGCAAGCTGGAAGCTTACGCCACGAAACACGGCATTGTATCCGACGACACTCACCTTCATTATTCCGGGAACAGGTTCGGTTCGGGGTCCGTTTCGGTTTGGGGCGTGATGGTCAGCACGTCCGCTTTGCTGTTCTTGTCCGGCAGCGTGTCGGGCATGGGGCCGTAACGCACATGGACCAGCACCAGCGTGCGGAGCGTGGACTGCGAAGCTTTGGGCCAGATCGCTACGCCGGGCAGTTCCTCGTCGGTCCAACCAATCAGCCGCACATCGCCGCGATTCAGCCGCAGCCGCTGGGAGGCCAACGCGACCAGCGACGCCAAACTGACTTCGCCTTGCTGGCCCGCGCCGGACATGGTGGCCGATTCGTCCCACTTATCCACGCGCGGCTGATTATCGGCAGCCGCACCGAAACGTAGCGGCGCCGTGGATTTCGCTGCCACACCGCCGACCCACGCGGCCTCGATCTGTCCGCTGTCCAATCGCCGCAACACACCCACGTCCTGTAGCACGAGATGGCTGTTGTTGGCAAGCTGGTACCCGTCATCTTCGTTTCCGATCAATTGAAAACCGCCGCCCAGATTTAGCATTTGCTCGCAGTGCACGAGCCCAGTCGAGTTCGAATCGACTTGAAAGCCGCGCAGGCTGACCTCTTTGTCGCGGCGGAAGCTGACCGCGCGCGATGTTTGCTTCAGCCGCAGTTGCATCGTTGGATCGGCCGAGAACGGTTGAGCCAGCGCCGACGGGTCCTCGAACTCCAAATCGTAGCCCGTCGAAAGCGAAGTGTAGAGCGCCGTGTAGCGCGTCAAATGCGCGCGGCCGTACTGGCCTTGCACTTCGAGCACCGCGATCTCCGTGCGGCTGCGCGCGAAGCCGATGTCGAGCTGCGCCATGCGCACCACGGCGATCGCTCCCACGATGGCGATCAGCGGTGCCGCCACCCACGCCCATTCCACGCGGCCGATCACCCGGAACACAGCCCAGTTGACCGGCACCAGCACGAGCAAGTAACCGGCCAGCACCTGGGCCACAAACTGAGCCCGCGGGACCGAAATCCCAGCCGCGTCTTTCAGCGACCGCCGCGCCGCGTCGGCCGATCCGCTGAAATCGTTCCAGCCGCCGACGCCCGCGCCCGGTGCCGCACGGAAGCCCGAGAAGTGCGGATCGTCCGTCTCCGGGTCCATCGTCGATGGCGAGGGCGGCGGCTGGCGAATTAACTCGCCGGTGAATGGATCAACTTCCAATTCGCCTGGTATTTCGATTTCGGGAGGTCTGTCGGGCAGCCCCGTTGCTGCTATGCCGGGCAGGTAGCCGATGTCGCGAGTGAAGTATCGCAGCGTGCTGACCAAGCGCGCGTCTTTCACCAGCGCCGGGTGATCGGCCCACACGACTTGCGGGCCGTAATTCACTTCTCGAAATTCTCGCCGAGGGCGGCGCAGCAGACAACCGTTGAAGAACCCGTCGTAGTTGGGCCAGTTAACTAATTGCCGATTCGTCTGTGAGAGCGAAAACGCGGTGACCACAATCCGCCCGCGGCCCACTCGACGCTCGGCCACCAAGTTGCCCGTGTGTGGCGCGAAGGCCACGTCGGGATGTTCGTCAAGCTTTAACTCGATACCTAGCGGCGGCCGTTCTGCGATCACGTCCAATGTACGCCGTTCGCCTTGTCGCTTCGCTTCCGGCAGCGACCAGTAGTCGTTGATCTCGTCGAAGTCACTTTGTTGCAGTTCGACAGTCTCGACTTTTTCCGCCGGCAGGTACGGGGCCAGGAAGCTGCCCTTGAGCATGTCCAGCGAATTGGGGCCGCTGACGATCAATTGTCCGCCCCAATGCAGCCAATCGAGCATCGCCAACTGTTGGTCCGGATTGAATTGGTTGGGATCGACTTCGTCCCACAGAATGTACGCGATGCCGGTCCACGTCAGCGGATGCGACGGCAGCGGCACGCCGCGATCCAACAGCGGCAGCACGACGCGATAATAGGTAACTTGGCTCTCGTCGATAAACTCATCCGCGATCGGCATCACGGAATCGAGCCGCTTGACGTAGCCGTAGTTGTTCGCGTTGCTCGATAGCACGACGAAGAAATATTCGTGGGCGGGTAGCGGCGTCGTGGGCTGCATCGCGCCCGTAACTTCACGACCGCCACGTGCCGCACGCAGCTTGCTCTGCAGCCAAACTTGCGAGCTGCCCTGTTGCATGCGATGCGGGATGAAGTAAGTCATCTCGAAGTGTTTGACCTCGCCCTTAGGCAGCGACGCCGGCCGCGACATGAGCAGATGAAACGGCGTGTGCTCGACGTCGATCGGCTGGCCGTTACGATCGACCGAGGCAGATTCCAACTCGGCCTGAAAATCAAAGTTGTTGGCCCGCATTTGCTGTGCGGCCGTGATCCAGTGGCCGGGTTTGACTAGATTCTGCGGCGACGACGGGTCGCTGGGCTGCACCGTGACGCGGGCGACCTCGAAATCGTCCTTCGGCTTCTCCTTCTTCTTTTTCTTCTTCTCTTCGTCTTCGCGTTTCTTCTTAGCAACTGGGTCTTCCGGGCGGCAACCGCTGCAACCCGGCAACGTCGCCGTCAGCAGCACGCCGAAGCATACCAGCAGCGTTACATGCAGGGAGAGCGGTTTCATAGACAACCCGAGAAGAACCGAAAGGCAATTACCTCAGAAGCTCCTTCGAGTTTAGGAGTTTGAGCGGCGGATGGAAAGAGCTTGGGCGCGGGCTGACGCGGCATGCCCGTCGCCTTTCGTCCCGTCGGCCCCTTGTGCACCGTCAAACCGGAGTTTTAGGGTGAGCCGAACGCGCTGGCGCCGTCGGCTGGCAATCAGGGTTTTGAATACGCACTAGACCCAAAACAAGCGAAGGCTTCGAGGCGAAGTGGCGATTTTTGGGCGAGCGGGGCGGCGCAGCGCGGGACGGCCAAGGCGAATCGCGCTTGGTGAGAGGGCAGCGGGCTTGCGGTGCGGCAGAGGCGGTGGCTTTCTGGGGTTGGGCGTGGCGGCGGACCGGAGCATCCGGACTCCGGCTTCGGGGGTTGGGGGCTTAGCATT
>JBGTKH010000422.1:0-5634 GCA_041744735.1 Pirellulaceae bacterium
GCGCCGCTACCGCGCCGACGCCCAACGCGTCCGCCGCGCCCGCCGCCGCCTTCTCCAAGGCCAGTCCCGCTAGTCCGCCGCCCCGCGTATCGACCACGCCCCGCCATGCAACGTCCCTGCTGGGCGCTCACGGCAAACCTACCAATTGGTCGAAATCCTGTTGTCTCGCCACTTTCGCTGTCCCTCGTGATCGTGGAAAGGAATCTTTCTTTACGCCGACTTCTCCAAGTTATTTGCCTGATTTAGCTTGTTGTACAGCGTTTTCAGGCTGATGCCGAGTTCTTCGGCGGCGGCGGGTTTGTTGCCGTCGTGGCGTTCGAGCGATTCGTGGATGGCTTGCATTTCCAGGTCGCGCAGCGTCATCGGGCCGACCTTGAGGCGCGTGGTGGCGAGGCTGCGCGTGGCGAACCGGTAGGGCAAGTGCTCGGCGGTGATGGGTGGCTGATCGCACAGGATCGTGGCGTGTTCGATCACGTTGGCCAACTCGCGGACGTTGCCGGGCCAAGTGTGCGACTGCAGCGTTTCGATGGCATCCGGCGTGAAGTAGGTTTCTTCGGGATGTGCCGACGGGCGGAAGCGGCGATAGAGGTGGTGAGCCAGTTCGGGAACGTCTTGCATGCGGGCGCGCAGCGGCGGCAGGTGGATCTCAAATGTGTTGATGCGGTACACCAAATCCTCGCGGAACTCGCCCGCATCAACCATCTCCATCAGGTTGCGATGTGTGGCGCAGACGACGCGGACGTCGATTTGGAACGACTGGTTGTCGCCCACTCGACGGATTTCGCCACTCTCCAGCACGCGCAGCAACTTGGCTTGCATCGCCTTGGGCAACTCACCGATCTCGTCCAAGAACAGCGTGCCGCCGTGCGCCACCTCGAACAAGCCGACGCGGTGTTCGTCGGCGCCGGTGAACGAGCCTTTGCGGTGTCCGAACAGTTCGCTCTCGATCAAACTTTCTGGCAGCGCGCCGCAGTTGACGGCCACGAAAGGCATCTCGGCTCTCACGCTCTGATCGTGAACGGCGCGAGCGACCAACTCTTTGCCGGTGCCGGTCTCGCCGAGAATCAGGACTGTGGAGTTCGTCGGCGCAACTTTGCCGATCAACTGCCGCACTCGTTCCATCGAGGAACCGCCGCCGACCAATTTTGATTGACCTTCGGCCCGTTCGAGCATCCGCTTCATGGCGCGATACTTATTGGTCAACTCACGTTTGTCGGCCACGCGGCGCAGCAGCGCCTGCAGTTCGACCAACTTGCAGGGCTTCGTTAGATAGTCGAACGCGCCTTGCCGCAGGGCCCTGATGGCCGTGTCGAGCGACGACTTGCCGGTCAGCACCACGGCCTCCGTGTCGGGCGACAGCTCTTTCGCTCGCTCGATGACCTGAATGCCGTTCAAGCCGGGCATGTCCAGATCGACGAGCAAACAGTCGTACGTATTGCGTTCCAGCGCGGCAGCCGCAGTCAGGCCGTCGGGGCAGACCGTGACTTCGTGCCCCATGCGCGGCAATTCGATGTTGATCAGTTCCTGCAGCGTCGGCTCGTCGTCGGCGAACAGAACCTTCAGGCGATTAAGCGGCTTGGTATCGTTTTTCATTTTCCTTCGACTGTTGAGCTAGAGGCAACGTGACGTGAAATTGGGAGCCTTGTCCCGGCCCGTCGCTGGCGGCGTGGATGGTGCCACCGTGATCGGCGACGATGCGATAAGTAATGGAGAGCCCCAGGCCGGTCCCTTGACCGTCGCGGCGGCGCGTGAAAAACGGCTCGAACAAATGCTCCAGCACCTCGTCGGTCATCCCGCAGCCGTTGTCGGACACGAGCACTTCGGCCCGCTCACCGGACTTCTGCAGCCGGACGGTGACGTTGCCGCCGGTATCGAGGCTGTCCAGCGCGTTCGTGATCAGGTTCAACATGACCTGCTTGGTTTCTTGCGGGTTGACGAAGGCGTAGACCGGCTCATCGCACTGAAACTCGATTTGCTTCTCGCGGTACTTGCCCAAGTGCCGCACCATTTCGATGACGCCCTCGATCAGTTCGGGCAGCAACGTGTCGTGCCGTTCGAGATCGCCCATGCGCGAGTAATCCAACAGCGCTTCGGTGATGCCCTTGCAGCGGAACGCTTCGTCTTGAATCTTGCCGAGGTACTTGCGCAGCACTTCGATTTCCGGGTTGTGCTGGCCGTCGGGCTGGGCTTCGTCGGCTTGAATGATGTCGTGCAGCCGCGTTTCCAATGACTCGGCACACCACGCGATTGAAGCCAGCGGGTTGTTGATCTCGTGAGCGACGCCGGCCGCGAGAAAGCCGACGCTGGCCAGCCGTTCGCTGCGGACGACTTCCTTGGTGCGCAGTTTGACCTGCTGATTCAGATCGTCCCGGATTTCGCGGAACCGCGCGGTCATGTCGTTCATCGCTGCGGCCAACTCGGACATTTCATCGCGCGTGTCGAGATGGATGTGATGGTCGAACTCGCCGCGCGCCACGCGCCGCGAGCCGTTGATCAGCACCCGCAACGGGCAGAATATCCAGCGATAGAACAGTACGCCAAAAACGGCCAGCATGACGATCGCCGACACACTGGTGACCCACACCAGCCCGATCCACGTGCGATAGCGCGTACGCACCTCGTCGGCAAAGTCGTGCATGCGTTGCTGCATGTGATTGGGCAGTTGGCCGGACAGGTATTGGAGTTCGGCCAATTGTTCGTCTAGCGATTCGATGCGAACGGCGTCGAGCATCCAGTCCTCATCGCGATTGATGTCGGCAATGTGGTCCAGCAACCGCTGGATCTTCAGAACGGTCTCGCGTTCTTGGCGGTTGTCGCCGATCAGCGGGTCGGTGGATTCGTTTTGTTCCAACTGTGTGCGGTAACGTCGCAGCGCTTCGTTGACTGCCAGAAAGTTGGTGCGAAACTCTTCGCGCACGATTTGGCTGTCGACTGGATCGTACAAGGCGCTCGGCGTGTATTCGCGCAGCCGGCCCGCGCGGCTGAGCGTCACGCGCAAATCGCCCACGCGCTGAGTCAACTCGGCGGCCAGCGGCAACTCGGTCGCACGCCGCTTGATGTCTTTCACCAGCTCGCGATAGGCGTACACGCCGCGGAAGCCGCTAAACGACAAGATCGCCACGATCAGAAACAGCATCGCGACGCCAAACAGCAGCTTATTGCGAATCGGCCAACGGGAAAGCACCGGCGACCTCCTTGTCGCGCGACCTGGGCCACGGGCAATCCATGCCCGTCCTCACCCGCGCTCGTCCTGGCAAAAATACAAGCGGCGGAAGTGTACCAGCGCGAGCCGAAACGGAACAAGGTGAAAACGGAAGAGGTCAGTGGTCATTTGTCATTGGTCATTTGTTCGGAAGAGGGGCATGCCAATGACCAAGTTCAAATGACCAATGACCAATGACCAATGACAAGTGACAAGTGACAAGTGACCGCTTTCAATACCGCATGACTTTCCGCAGCAGCCAATAGCCGACAATTACCAAGATTCCGTTTCCTAGCCAGACGGCGTAGGGTGGCAGGTCGCCGCTTTTGGCGCGGTCCACGCCGTACGCTAGCAGCGGATAGTAGACGACCAGGATCGGCATGAAGCAGAGCGCAAAGCTGGTCCAGATGTCGGCATTACGGAGGCGGATGGCCAGTGGGGCACCGACCAGCACGAAGCACATACAGCTAAAGCCATTGGCCCAGCGCCGCCACGGTTCCGTTTGCAATCGAAACAGCCGCTCGCGCGCTTTCTGCAACTCCGCGTGGCGCGCATCCCAGGATTGGCCGGCCAAAGCGTCGAAGTCGCCGGTCAGCATCTCGTAGGCGGCCGATGCGGCCTGCGACTGCTCCAGCCGTTCGATCTGTTGCCGCTGGTTCGCGATCTCGCGCGGAATTCGCCACAGCGGGCAGTCGGACGGGCCGCCGGCAATGTCGTCGCGCGATGCATCTGACAGCGGCACCTGATGCTGAAACGTGTCCGTGAAGACCAGCGACGCTTGGCCCCCCACGTCCATCGAGCCGTTCTTCATCGAGAAGACCAATAGGTTCGTTTCGGGATTGAACCGCAGCTCCGCCTCTTGGGCCGTCAGCGTGATCGACGGCGAATCGCCCGAACCTTGGAAAATGATTATGGGCAGCACTAGCTTGCGCCCGTCCACGCGCTTGACGTTGATCGAAAAGCGGCGGTTGCTGTACGAGCGCTGCGTGCGCAGCATGCCGTAAGCAATCTGCTCGACCGATTGAATAATGACTCGCTGAATCCCCGTGCGGCCCCACGAAACCGCGACGTCGTTCAGCCATACGGTTGCCAAACTCAATACGAATGACAGAACTAGCGCCGGCCAGATCAGTGTCATTGGCGAAATGCCCAGCGATTTGACGGCCACCACTTCATTCGCCGCCGCCATCCGGCCATAGACGGTGCAGACCGCGAATAGGATTGTGCCCGGAACGGCAAACCGCAAGGCGTTCGGTATGACGTAGGGAAGCAGACGCAGAATGGGAACCGGCCCCAAGCCTTGGCGAATCGCCTCTTGCGCGACGCCGACGAGCATCATCAGCAGCGTCATGCCGGCCAGCGTAACGCCGAACACGATCAGCAGCTCGAATAGAACGTAACGAGTGATCCGCCGCATTTACTTGCACCGCGACGTGTGAGATGGACTTCCGTGTCTAGTTTTCCGTGAACGTCGTTTCGGCGGTTCACTGTAGGACGGATTGCCAATCCGTCCCTCGCGGACCGAACAAATTGGATCGGACGGATTGGCAATCCGTCCTACGGTAGGAAACCTAGGCTGACGGACGATTGGGCGGCAACTGTAACAGGTTCGGTCCGTTCACACGAGGTCGATGGACGAGTCGCTGGCCTTTTTCCGGCCGTGCGTGCGCAGCTCCTGCATCATAAAGCTGATCGCGCGGGAGTATTCGCGCACTGCTAGCTGGTAGTTTCCCGATTGAGCGGCCATGACGGCTCGTTCGCAATGTCCGTCGAACTCACCCCACTCGACCGTCCACTTTTCTTCGTCGCCCGCGTCTTGCATCTGCTGGACGACGTTGGCCAACTTTTTCACGAAGGCGCCGTTGGCGTTCGAGTCCGTTTTTGTATAAGGCCCGCGGCCCAGCCGCTGTTCACCGGTCAAAGCCACACCCGGCCGCATGCCTCCGTACATTTGGTACAGCACGGCACCGAGTGTTGCGAGTCCGCCGACCAACGCGACTAGCGCGGGAACGTAGCTGCGCAAGAACAGCATTCCCAACGCAGCCAGAAAGCACGCGCCCAACGCTCCCCACAGCGCCGGGTGCACGGCTCGCTTTTGTGTGTTGCCGCCGATGCGAATCGGCTCGGCGGCGGCCACCTGCGTGGTCACTTGAGCGCCGGTCACTTGGATCACAATCACGGTGATGTTGTCGGGGCCGCCGCGCAAATTCGCCAGATCCACCATCACTCGCACAGCCTCGTTGGGCGGCAGACAGGCCAGTAGCGGGCCCAATTCGTCGTCCTCGACCTTCCCGGTAAGGCCGTCGCTGCACAGCAAGAACGTATCGCCCACCTCCAGCGGGAACGGCCCTTCCAGATCGACCTGCACCTGGGCGTTGGGGCCGAGCGAGCGGGTGATGATGTTCTTCGGAAAGGCGTTGGCCGCTTCCTTG
>JBGTKH010000423.1:0-2432 GCA_041744735.1 Pirellulaceae bacterium
CCCTACCGCTACAAAATGCTTCACAGCCCCGGCCCGAACGTATTTCCATTAGTACACGGCGCCTTCTGCGGCGAATTGACGGCGGCCACGGGCGAAGGCGTCGGCTACCTCGCGGAGAACATCACCAGCGTGGCGGGCGTCTGCAGCGGTGATGTGCAGATGCGTTACTGCGCGGACAGACGTGGGGCTGATCCCGAGCATCAACACACCCCGTTCATTTAGTCCGCCGACAAACTGCGCCGCCGTTCCCAGTGCGGGATCGACGCGGAAGATCACGATGTTTGTGTCCACTTGGTCGGGAACCAGCGTCAGGCCGTCTGTTTCGCGAATCGACTCGGCCAGAATCTGAGCGTTGGCGTGATCTTCGACCAGCCGCTCGCGGTTGTGCTCCAGCGCGTATAGCGCGCCGGCCGCGATAATCCCGGCCTGTCGCATGCCGCCGCCGAACAGTTTTCGGTGCCGCCGCGCCTCCTTGATCATTTCGCGCGGGCCGGCCAACGCGGAACCGACCGGTGCCCCCAGCCCTTTGCTGAAGCAGACGCTCACGGTTTCAAAATGCTTCGACCATTGATCGGCCAGGATGCCCGTTGCTGCAACGGCATTGAACAGCCGCGCGCCGTCCAGATGCGTATGTAAACCGTTCTCGTGGGCCCATTCGCAGATTTCCTCGACGACCTCGTACGGCTGCACGCGCCCGGCGCCGCGGTTATGCGTGTTTTCCAGACAGACCAGTCGCGTGCGGACGAGATGTTCGTTGTCCGGCCGAATCAAACCGCGAATTTGGTCCAGCCTCATCACGCCGTGCTGTCCTTCGACGGTTCGCGTCGCCACGCCGCTCAACTGCGCGTAGGCGCCTTGCTCATAGTTATAAATATGACAGCCGGCCTCGCAGATCAACTCGTCGCCCGGCTTGCAGTGAATTCGCACGGCCACTTGATTGGTCATCGACCCAGACGGCATGTAGATCGCGGCCTCCTTCCCCAGAAGCTGAGCCGTCAGGTCTTGCAGCCGTTCGACCGTCGGGTCCTTGTCGATCACGTCATCGCCAACATCCGCCTCGGCGATGGCCTTGCGCATTTCCGGGGTGGGTTTGGTAACGGTGTCGCTGCGGAGATCGATGATGCGGTTGGTCATGCTAATCGTTCCTGAAGGTGGTAAAGTACGAGGGCTGATTATAGACGATTCTCTGCGTGAATGGGAAACAGCCGATGCAAAGTTTTCGTGTGACACCTGATGCCGCGGTACGCCAGCCCGACGCGCCAGCAAGGGACACGGTTCGCCGCGTCGTCTCACTGGTTTCCCTCGCTTACGCGTCGGGTTGGTGTTGGTGTTGGTGTGTCGTGCTACTCGGGTGTTCCGGCCAGCCAAGTCAGCCGGCTGTTACGTCATCGATCACATTGGCAACGACCACCAGCGCCCGTGACAGCGGATTGCTCGATGTGCTCGCGCCGCGATTTCGCGAGCAGACGGGGATCGAGGTCAAGGTTGTGGCGGTCGGCAGCGGGCAAGCGTTGGAATTGGCGCGGCGCGGCGATGCGGATGTGCTGCTGACTCACTCGCCCGCAGCGGAACAGAAGTTTGTCGACGAGGGCTTCGGGATCGAACGCCGCGAGGTCATGCACAACGACTTCGTGATTGTGGGTCCGCCGTCCGATCCCGCCGGAGTGAAAGGCGAGTCGTCAGTTTCAACGGCACTGGCACTCATTGCGAATGCGCAGAGCCCGTTCGTGTCGCGCGGCGACGAGTCGGGCACCCACGTCATGGAAAAGCAACTCTGGAGCACTGCCGTCATCGAACCTCGCGGCGATTGGTACATCGAAGCCGGCGCCGGCATGGCCGAAGTGTTGCGCATGGCGTCCGAGAAGCGCGCCTACACGTTGTGCGATCGCGGCACGTATCTCGCGCAACGGCCGAATTTGGAACTGAAGATTCTTTCGTCCGGCGATCCGCAGCTCGTGAATCGTTACTCGGTAATCCTGGTCAACCCGGAAAAACAGCCCGGCGCCAATGCTCAGGGGGCGCGAAAATTCGCCGACTTTCTTTTGTCCGAAGAAACGCAAGCAGCGATCGCCCGGTTCGGCGTCGACAAATACGGCGAGCCGCTGTTCTTCCCGCGTCAGTCCCGTTGACGTAAAATGAACGTGTAAACTCTTGGGTAGTGTTGTTGCGGAATTTTGCGTGAAGCACGGCGAACCTATACAATACCGTAAGACTTGCCGATTATCTCGAACAGGGAGTTCACAATGGAGACCGCTGCCATGGGGCGAGTGCTTACGGAAGCGATAATTGAAAATCTCCAAGACAAGTGGGAAGTCGAGCACGGGATTCGGCCACTCGACCAAGCTCGGCGCATCACGGTATCCGACGCACTCGTAGACACGGGGGCCACGACCCTCGCGCTGCCCGCGCGGCTGATCAAGCAGTTGGGCCTA
>JBGTKH010000424.1:0-7049 GCA_041744735.1 Pirellulaceae bacterium
TTTGTCGTCGGCTGCCGCTTGTTGGCTTGCTTTGACATGCTGGTTTATCTGCAGGTAGTTAGAAATGAACCCGTTGCACTGGCACCATGAAGTGTTTGTATCAAATACAGCGAGGGCACGCCACGCGGGCAATGTCGCCACCCGTTTCAATCCAGTGGAACCTCAGTGGCCACATCGCCACGCCGTGATTCGCCAACATCGTCGAAGCATCCAGTGGCCGATGCTTCACCGCGTCCTCTTCGCCCCCGCCAACACTTAATGCGCCGATTAACGGTGACGTAACGATCGTTGCACGTCCATCGTTGCTGCGGGAGGGTGGCTGGGGCTGAGTCCGCGAAGCCCCAGGCGTTACAAGCTGGGGCTTCGCGGATGTCACGCGACACCAAGTTTGTCGTGCTAATTGCGACACCGAGTTTGTCATGGTAATTGCGACACCGAGTTTGTCCATTGGTGAAATTCACCAGATTTGTTATCAAGGTCGAAACCCGACACTGATGGATATCACCATTGCCATTGCCGACCCCGTTTTTCTGCTGGCCGGCCCGCTTGGTCCAGACGACGCATTGAAAGTCGTCGGCAAGAAATCGCTGGAGGCTGCCGGAAAGAAGCCTGCCGGACGAGCGATCACAGCCGCTTTGGAAAACGCGGCGCAGCGCCAGGCGACACGACAACTCGGCGAGACCGTACCGCAACTTGCCGGAAAGGACTTGGCTCCATGGTTACTCCTCTAGCGAGCCAGTACAGCGCCCAAATCACGACGGCCGCGACCATCAGCGGCATCAATTCGCCGGCAAGGCAGGCAGCCACAACACCGACACAGATCAGCACAAGGGTTGCTTTCAGGAATGACTCGAACACAGTGAGATCCTCGATGCGGCGCGATGCAAGAGACAGCGCAAAGCGGGCGCGGAGCGAGCAGAATTCGTCGGTCAACACGTTTAAGCCGGCCGGTCATGCTCATGTGCCGTCTTTTCGGCCGCTGTTAAGCAAATCCGGCGGGTGAAACGACCGCGGGCCGAGAAAATGACCGACAAACCGCGTTGCCGATCGCTATGTGCCCCGGCACTTACATGTGCCGTGCGAGCAGGGGTTTGTTAAGCTCGCGCGCGATTTCGGCGCATCAAGCGGGCCGCGAACACCATGCGGGATCACAAGTACAAAAAACGTCTCGGCACGCCGAATTAAACTCCTCGACTTGCTCGCCGATGCACGGAAGCTTTAAGACACTTTTGCGACCGGCGCTGCTTGCCGGCCCGAAATCCCAGGGCGCTTAATATGCGGGCTCATGAGCGAATTTAATGTTTGCTGGCGCGATCAAACATGAAACTCAATACGATTCGTAACCGACATTGACCACGGGCTGCTAAAACGCTCGCACGAACCGTCAGCTACTTAGCACGCCTGGGCAAGGCAGACTCATCACCCGGATAGACGTAGTCGTCCGGCAGCAGTCGTTCCAATTCAGTAGTTTCCCGGTCGAGTTGGTCAGCCTGCTTGTCCAGCTCGTGCAACTGCCGCCGCAGGTCTTCGTAGCGGGCGATCAGGTCGGTCCGTTGTTTCGTGTTTGACATGATCAAAGTTCAGTTTGCCAAGGTGCGCATCGGTTACGCTTCGCGTTCAACTTGCGTCGAAGGGTGCGCTATTGAAAACGGCCAGGAGGGTAAGTCCAAAGACCTTCCGAGACCATTCGGTCCGGCACCTCCCGGCCGCACGCTGTTGTACCACAAGCGGTGCGCCGGTGAAGGCGCGGGCCATGTTTCGTCAGCTCGAAAACGGCCAAATCGCCAAAACGGTAATTACCGTTTTGCGCGCTCACACCTTGGACGAATACCGCTATTTACCGAGAGAAAGTGCAATTGTTTGCAACGACTTGATAATGCCACAGAAGTGACTACAATTGCAAAAACGCTCGGTCCCGACGAGTTGGCGGATGTCGAATTTCGTCCCCTTCCCAGGCGTGCCCCGCGAGCTTCGCCGCGACGGCCAGGAATCGCAGGATTGGTTCAAGCAAGCGCGGCAAGAGCGCCGTTACACGGGCAGCGGAGGCAACGACCGGCGTTTCCTGATGCTGCTCTACAGCGTCGACGCGCTGAACTGGTTTCAGGCCGGCTGCGTGGCTCAAGCGGACGAACTGCGACAATCGTTCATGTACGGCAAGCCCGTCGTGGACGGCGACGACATGCTAGTCATCTCGCGTTCGGCCGTACACGGCCCCGACCAGCACGATGCCGACTGTGCCACGTTTCATCGCATCCATGACTTCCGCTCGCTGGCACTCAATCTGTTCCCATGACAACTGTATCGTCTGCGCCGCTGGCGACTACATAGGTTCGCCGCTCTGCTTCCCTCGCTGAATGGCGTTTGCAACAATAAGCGACATCTAAAGTCGAGCTGTTGTGCGCGACAGACTTCGCGCGTCGCCAATGAGAGAACGTCATGGCCAAAACCGGCGCGTCAAAGGGACCACTGATTCCCTCGGAACGAATTGAAAGAGCGATCCTGCTGATTCGTGGCCACAGGGTGATGGTCGACTCGGACCTGGCGGCACTGTACGAAGTGGAGACGAAGCAGTTGGTGCGGGCCGTGAAACGCAACATGGACCGGTTTCCGGCCGACTTTTCATTTGAGCTTACGCAGCAAGAGTTTGCGAACTTGAAGTGCCAATTTGGCACCTCAAGTTCCTGGGGTGGTCGTCGCACTCAGCCCTGGGTTTTCACGGAACAAGGCGTTGCTATGCTGTCCAGCGTATTACGCAGCAAACGGGCCGTCCAAGTGAACATCGAGATTATGCGGACATTTGTGCGCTTGCGGGAATTGCTGGCTACTCACAAACAACTCGCCGAGCGGTTGAACGAGTTTGAAAAGAAATACGACAAGCAATTCGCCGCTGTCTTTGACGCCATACGACAGTTGATGACCCCGCCAACCGCTGAACAGCGCGAAATGGGTTATCACACGCTCGTCAGCAAAGAATGATCAATAATCGCAAGACAAATGGCCGCGGAACGATTGCACACTGCACTGACCTGATTTTGAATCCACACTACGTCGCCGTGCGTCGACCGGAGAAACAAGAGCACGCTTAAGACGTTTTGATCACGCCCCGTTCACCCAGTTTCATCCGATGATGGGCGGGCATCTGAAATTCGCCATCGTTTGGGACGAGCCCTCGCGGCTGTTCTGGGCGACGGCCAATTTCGCCGTCGACGGCCAGCAGTCGCAGGACTGGTTCAAGCAAGCGCGGCAGGAGCACCGTTACACGGGCAGCGGAGGCAACGACCGGCGATTCCTGATGCTGCTCTACAGCGTCGACGCGCTAAACTGGTTTCAGGCCGGCTGCGTCGCTCAAGCGGACGAACTGCGACAATCGTTCATGTACGGCAAGCCCGTCGTAAACGGCGACGACATGCTAGTCATCTCGCGTTCGGCCCTACACGGCCCCGACCAGCACGACGCCGACTGCGCCACGTTCCATCGCATCCGTGACTTCCACGCACTGGCACTCAATTTGTTCCCTTGACACCAGCATTTCGTGCTGTGGCCGGAAAACGACGGTGAGTTGGGGGCCTTCATGTAGAAACTGACCATCACCCACGTGCGAAACTGGCAGGCGTTCAAGTTGCCACCACAAGAACCACGACCAGTGGTGGATTGACAATACGAACACGTTTCGCGAACCTGATGTTTCCTTGCATTGAATTTCTCGAGGGCGAGCGGCGCATGAAATAGGTGTTTCGAGCGATTTTCTCGCGATGCCAACGACGTTCGCCATTCTCGCAGCTATTGCGATTGCAAACCGAATGTCGTCGCAATTGATCGCACTCCGATGCGTCGTGAGGGTGAAACTCAATGATTCAACCAAAATGTGAATGGGGATTGCTCGGTCCGGAAAAACTTGCGAGTGAACGCCGCGTCCGAACGCTTGGCGTGGGCGCAGCCGTGCGGACCTTCAATGATCTGGCGGTTCCGGGAATGGGGAACGTGTTCTTCGGCAAGCAGTTGTTCTTGGCAACGTTGGGCGTCGCGGTGGCGGAACGCTTACGCGAGGACGGAATCCGGGCGCAAAATATTGAAACGGCTAATGCAGTCGAAGCATTGGCCTGTTGGCTGGCCTTCCAGAACAACGACTGGGCCAGCGACCCGCGTTTGCGTGGCGTCACAAAAATGCGCCACCGAAACAAGGCGCCGCTGTTCACGGAGGCCCGAAAACGCAGCTTCTACGTGACTCAGCCGATGCGTATGTCCACGGTGCAACCGTTGCCGGGCTTGGGTTTCGTGAATTCCGATTCAGAACGATTCAATGCATTCAGCATCGCGAAGCTCGGTCAGGGATTTGTCGAAGCCGTGTGCGAACACTTCGGTACGAGCTATTACACGAAGAACGTGCTTGAACATCTCGTCGATTGGGCGTTAGGCAAAGCACTTGGCCGCGGTGATACTCTCACGAAAGCGATATCGCCGGTTGAGCCCTTGCCCCAAAAGTTCCGTGAACTTTTGCGGTCGATCATCGTACGCGGCGATGATGGGAAGACCTGCAGGAGAAAAGCAATCTTGGATTGGGTTGAACGGATTTGCTCCTCCGGATCGACGGGGGATTCATGGTCGACCAAGCCAAATGAGTTGGACGGTGAACATTGGAGAGACTTGGAGGCGGGGGCGAAGTTCTTCGAAACACGAGAAGCCGCGATAGGGCTGCTCGATGAAGTCGAGTGCCATATCGGAAACATGGATAGTCCCAAACTCGATCTCCAGAGTGCAGTGCCGTCGCAGATTCGCGAACGCTGTGAACGTCTCGCACGAATCGCGCGGGAGTTCTTGGACCTGAACCACGACCCTTCACCGGACCAGCAGCCCGTCGCGTTCTGTCGTGAATGCCTGGACGACACAAGCGTCATTGCAAATCTCGTTCAGCGCGACGGCCGGGTCCTTCGCCTCAGCAGCCATACCGTTGTCCCGGGCCCGGCGTTCCGAGGCACTGTCGCAGACGAAGCCGAAATGGACGAAGAAACATCTCCCGATGAGTCAGTCAACGAAGACGATTTGCCACCGTATATTTCGCGGAGAGTGGGAAATATGCTCCTACTGAGTCACGACCTGCACGGCAAACTCGATGACTACCTGAAGCAATAGCCAATGGCCAAACGACAATCCCTATTCAAGCCCCCGTCGCTCACGCAGTTGTTCGAACCGCCCGATGGTTTTCTGGGCAGTTTTGGATGGATCTGCGGTTACACGGCAGATGCTGGTTTCCTGAATGACGCAGTTGAGCGTTTCACTCTCGAAATGCTTGCCCAACGCGCTCACTCCGGCAGGTCGGCAATCGCCTTGATGCTTGATCCCGGCAACCCTCAAATATCGCCCGTCGATGTTCCCGGCGTTGCCCACCTGCCGATGCAGAATGTCGCGCAGCGGCCCTTTCGATTATTGCACGCCAAAGTCGCGATGCTCGCCTTTCGCAATGTCGAGGATGCCGCGGATTGGAAACTGCGGTTGATCGTTTCGACAGGGAACTGGACACGGTGCACATTGGAAGAGAGTCTCGACTTGGCGTGGCACATTGAACTGGGTCGGCAAGACTTGAAGGTCAGGAACGACGACATTCGCCAGGCACGGGCTGACATTGCGGCGGCTTGGGATCTGATGAAGTGGTTGCGCGAGTTGTTTGACACCCGGATACTGACCTGCAAGCCTGCCGGACGACAGGACACACTTACCAGCGACTCACATGCGAGGTTCGAGATGCTGATGAGCGAAATTCGCGTGCCACGCAGCGGTAAACCTCGGTTTCTGGATAGCCGCAGCGGGGCGCTGTTGGACCAACTGCCCAGGCGTATCGAATCACAAGCCGAAGCCGTCCGGCGCAACTACATCGGCATGGGCTCGGGATTTTACGAACAAGACGCTAATGACGGCCAAGTGCCGCGCGTGCTTAGCCAGATCGTCGAAACATTGCGCGAGAAGCGGCTACTGGCGCAGAACCCTGAAGTCGACGTTTTTGTAAATCCGCGTGCTTGTCAAGCTGTGGCGAGTGCGTTGCCTGCATTCAAGATGCGCGAGTGGACGGTACGCGCGGCTCACACGCCCGATTACTTCGGATCAGCAACGTTTCGATCGCTTCACGCCAAGTTAGTGTTCAGCGCTAACTATCGGCAGGATTCTAACCTCTGCAACAGCGCCTGGATCTATCTCGGTTCCGGGAATCTGACGGCTCCGGGCTTTACAAGCAAAATGTCTCGAAATGGTGGAAACCTTGAGGCCGGTGTGGTCTTTGCGCCGGACGGACTTTACTGGGATCCGCGACGAGGCACCCCGCTTGAACAGGTCATCACCAACCTCTTGCCGATTGACTGGGGCGACGACAACATCATCGAGGAACCGGATGCCCTGAAGGCTGGCGAGAAGTTCATCGCGAGCGAACCTACGTACTTCGCCGCCCCCGTCTCGTGCTTGCTTTGGGATACGGTCGGAGACGTTAACTACCTCAAACCACTGGACGGCGATGCAAACGCCGTTGACGTCCTTGATCCTGCGGGTCAGGCGTGCTCACGTCACGATTCACTCGGCTTCGTTTGGACGGCGTCGCGCCCCCGTCAAGTGCTTGTTCGCTGGCATGGCGAAGGCGGAGACGAATTGCGCGCCTTAATCCCCGTGCTTGATAAGTTGGGGCGGATTGCGGCAACCAGTTTGCCGGCCATCGACATTGACGAAGTTTGGTGGCAACTGGAAAACTTCCCCTTGCCGCCTGACGCCGCCGACGTACTGCCTGAGGAAGACGGAGAAGACGTTATGGCCGGCGACCATTCGGTGGACACCAAGGCTCACCGACCCGCCGCCTATCCCATCCGGAAGATGATGCAACTCGTCGAAAACATCGCCGCCAAACAAACAAGCGTCGCCCAGGCCGATTGGAATATCTGGTGCAACCGCTTGGAACAGTCGATGATTCAGGCCGCCGATAGCGCCGTGGTCGCGGCATGTAAGCAGTTGGCTTTCAATCCATTGAGTCCCCTTTGGGAAGTTCCCTTCCGGCCCGTATTCGCAGAACGCGG
>JBGTKH010000425.1:0-11651 GCA_041744735.1 Pirellulaceae bacterium
TGCCCGTGCTCGACCGCCATCAGCACCGCGCCGCCCCATTCGCCGCCGACGCCGAAACCTTGGATGAACCGCAGCAGCACCAGCAGAATCGGGGCCGTCACGCCGACTTGGTCGTATGTCGGCAGCACACCGATCAGAAACGTGGCCAGCCCCATCAGCATCAGCGTGGTGACCAACATCGACTTGCGTCCCAGCCGGTCGCCGAAATGCCCGAAGATGATGCCGCCCACGGGCCGCGCGAAGAATCCCACGGCGTACGTGCCGAACGCCGCCATCGTCCCGGCCAGCGGATCGAACGTGGGAAAGAATAACCGGTTGAACACCAGCGCCGCCGCGGTTCCGTAGAGAAAGAAATCGTACCACTCGATCGTCGTCCCGATAAAACTGGCCAGGACAACGCGCGCGACGGACGATGCGGGCACTTCAGGTGTTTTCATAGAGCGCCAGTTGCCTCTCACTCTTTCAGCTACCGACATCTGTCTGCGGAGACGAATGACGCAAGACTCGCCCATTCAACTGGCCGGTGCTCTTCTCGCCGTCGATGGCCAGGCCGCCGTTCACGAACAGATAGCGCACGCCGGTCGCGTACGAGTGCGGTTTGTCGAACGTCGCGGTGTCGGTGAACGTGGCCGGATCGAGCACGACGACGTCCGCGTAATAACCTGCCTTCACGTAGCCGCGCTCGGGCAACTTCAAAATGTCGGCGGGCAGGCCGCTGGAGCTGCGGATCGCGTGCTCGACAGAAATCATCTTCCCGGCCATCCCGTAGCGGCCGATCTTGCGCGGGAAGCAGCCGTAGCTGCGCGGGTGCGGCAGCGTGTCGGCCGACGGATCTTGCGTGCTGCCATCGCTGGCCGTGGCCACGAACGGTTCTTGCATGATCAGCCGTACTTCTTCTTCACTCATGCCGAAATTCACGATCGACGCGCCGCCGTTGCGATGAATCTCCAGCACGATGTCCAACACCGGCTTCCCTTCTTGCTCGGCCAACTGTTTCAAGTTTTTCCCCTGCCACGCACGCTGCTTGGCGTAGCTGGCGACCACGATGCTCTGGCCGTTGCCGCGTTCGGCCAGCATGCGTTCGACCTCGGCACGCAGCAGCGGGCCTTGCCTTTCGTCGTTTAAGATTTCGGTTAAGTCCGCCGTCGAACGATACCGCGCGGGGATCGTCGTCGCGCCCAGCGACGTGCTGCTGGCGATGTAGGGATATTGGTCCGCGGTGACGACTTGGCCTTTCGCCCGGGCCTCGCGGACCGCCTGAATTGCGTCGGCCGCCAGGCCCCACGCTTTCTGCCCGGAGACTTTAAAGTGCGACAGATGCACCGGCGCGCCGGACCGTCGCCCGATTTCCAACGCCTCTTCGATCGATTCCAACAGCCGCGTGTTCTCGTTGCGCATGTGCGTGGCGTAGAAGCCGCCGTGCCCGGCCACGACTTTCATCAACTCGGACAGTTCATCCGTCGTCGCGTACAGGCTGGGCACGTAGATCAAGCCGCTGGACATGCCCCACGCGCCGTCACGCATCGCGCGGTCGGCCAATTGCTGCATGCGGTCGAGTTCGTCGGGCGTCGCCGGGCGCTCCGCTTCGCCGATCACCTGCCGCCGCAGGCTGCCCTGCGGAAGTAAATGCACGACGTTCGTCCCCGCGCCGCCGTCTTCGATCTTCTTGAAGTACGCCGCGACGTCGACCGGCCCCGAACCGCAGTTGCCGGTGACGATCGTCGTCACGCCCTGTGTCAGATAGTTCAGATTCAGGCGCGTCGCCGGTTGCACGATGCCGCTGTCGCAATGGGTGTGCAAGTCGATAAATCCCGGCGCGACGATCAGCCCCGTCCCATCGATCACGCGCGGTTTGCCGGCCACGTCAAACTGGCCGACCGCCACGATTCGCTCGCCGCGAATTGCCACGTCCGCCTTCCGCCCGGCCTCCGCGGTGCCATCGTAAACGACGGCGCCGCGAATCACGTAATCGGCCTCGACGTTGGCAGCGCACGTGATGGCCACGAACAGACACAAGGCAGTACTTGACATAGTTTGGGCTCCGCTTGGATTTGCGATTGAATGTTGCTCGGGGCGGCCAGTTACGTGGCGTAAGCTTCCAGCTTGCGTTAAATGGTGGTAATCGTGTTGGCAAGCAGGATGCTTGCCCCACTTTTCAGCATTGACAAAGCGCTAGTTGTAATCAGATTGCTCCGTGAGACGACCACAAATATGACGATGTTCAGAGACTAAAACAACGTCTTCGTCCAGCCCGGCTGCATGCGGCGCATGGTTTCGGCGTCGTCGCGGCCGGTCATGCCGCACTTTTTGTAGACTTCGTGAGCCCGCGCAAGTTTGTCGCGATCCAGTTCGACGCCGACGCCCGGGCCGGCCGGCACACGCATGTGGCCGTCTTTGATCGGCAGGTTCGAGCCCGCAATGATGTCGGCCCCTTCGACCAGCCACACGTAGTGCGTATCGCTGGCATAGGTCAATTGCGGCACGACGGCGCCGACGTGGATCATCGCGGCCATCGTGATGCCGGCGTGGTTGTTGCTGTGCTGGCTCACACCCCAGCCGAGTTTCTCCGCGATGGTCCCCAGCGATTGCACGGCCGTGATGCCGCCCCAGCCGTGATGATCGCCGAGCACGACGTCGATCGGCTTCGTTTCGACAGCCCGCGCGATGTGGCTGAAGCGAGTGACGCACATATTCGTGCTCATTGGCAACTCGGTTTGCGAACGCACGTCCGCCATCGCTGATTGGCCGGCGACAGGGTCTTCGTAATATTCCAACGGCAAATCCCGCAATTCGTGGCCGATGCGCACGGCGGTGTTAATGGACCAGCGTGCGTTCGGGTCAATTCGCAACGGATGCTTTCCTTGGAAGCGTTCGTTGATGGCATGCAGCGTTGCCAATTCCAAGTCGGGCGGCAGCACGCCGGCTTTCAGTTTGTGCACGCGAAATCCAAACTTCTCGTGAAACCGCCAAGCCATCTCGGCCATTGCGGCGGGCGTCAGCACCTCGCCCCACGTGTCGAGCGCCTTGTCGCCGCGGCCGCGCGGATCGACCAGCCGCGGGTCGCTGAGCACCGTCGGTTGATCGGCCGCATAGCGATAGAACAGGTACGAGGCAAACTCCACCCGCTCGCGCACCGGACCGCCGAGCAATTCGCACAGCCGCCGCCCAGTCGCTCGGCCGATCGCGTCCAAGCACGCCAGCTCGACGCCCGCGTACGCCGAGTTGCTCAACCGCTGTACGTCGGCGGAGAATTTGCGATACGCAAAGGCACTCTGGCCGACAACGAATGCGCGGCTCTTCTCCAGTTCGTCGGTCAAACGCTGCCCGCCGTGCGTTTCGCCGATGCCCACGATGTTGGCGTCGGTTTCCACTTCGACCACGTTCCGCAAAAAATACGGGCCGTGACAGCCGCTGGCCGCCAAGATCGGCGGGTCGGGCAGTGCGATCGGCGTGATTCTCAGGCCGGTGATCTTCAAGTCGTGATTCGGCGCGAGAGTGCGCGTGTTCGCTGGTTCCGCTGCATCAATGTTCGCAGCGAAAACTCCAAACGCACCGCCGGCGGCAGCGGCCAGACAAGCTCGTCGATTCAATTTCATGGTGGTGGCCTCGCTGGCGTAACTTCTTTGCCGGAGTGCATCAGGGCGACTCACTGTTTCAAACTGCGGGCATTGTACGACGGGCCTCCGAGCCCGTCGATTAGCGACTTAGTTGGACAGCGCCACTTCCCGGATTGATAGCATGTTTAGTGTGTTTGTTGGTAAAGGGTTGTGTCGAATCGAACTTTTGGTGTTTGAGGGATGAGTAAAAAAGACGATCCTCCCGTGTCGTTTGACAAGTCACAAGGACTTCACAGAAGGATCGTCAAGGATGACATTAAAGCAGATTTCCGCGTTGGGAAGGAAGCTGACTTTGTTTCTCGCTCTGTTTGCCGATTGTTTTCGGCGACGCGAGGGACACGCGTTGTTAGCAGTTTATGTCCGAGGGCAGTTGTCGAATCTGCACCGCAAAACGGCGGAAGCGATCGCGTTGCCGGGCAACACCAAGCCCCGGACCTTGCAGCGCTTTCTCGAATCGATCAAGTGGGATGAAGAAAAACTCCGCGACCGCTGCCAGCAAATCGTCGCCCGCGATCACGCGCACGGCGCAGCCCTCGGCTGCGTGGATGAGTCGGGGACGACCAAAAGCGGCAAAGAAACCGTGGGCGTGGGCCGGCAGTACAACGGCAACCGCGGCAAGATCGACAACTGCGTGGTGGGCGTGCCTCTCAGTTACGCGGCCCCCGGCTTTCAAGTGCTGCTCGACAGCGGGCGCTATCTGCCGGAAGAGTTCGCCCGCGACGCCGCGCGCCGAAAAAAACATACGTCCCTCCAGAGATCGAGTTCCGCACCAAGCCGCAGATTGCCGTCGAGCTGATCGACCGCGCGTTGCACAACGGCGTGCGTGTTTCGGCCTGGACCTTCGACGAACGGTACGGCCGCGACACCCCCTTCCTGAATGCTTTGGAGACGCGCCGCCAAGTGTTCGTGGCCGAGATTCCGGTGAACTTCCACGGTTGGGTGCGAGAACCAAAAATCCTGTACGCCGGGCCGCAAAACACGGGCCGCGGACGCCCCCAGCAGTATCCGCGGCTGGCCGCCGGCTACCACTCCAGCGAAGTCCGCACGCTGGCCCGGCACTCGCCGGTCTTCCGCAAACAGTCGTGGCAGCGGTATCGCATCAAGGACACCGACAAAGGTCCCGAGGTGTGGGAAGTGAAGTGGGGCGTATTCTGGCGCAAGGACGAGGACGGTTTGCCGACGCGGCGGCATGGTCTAATCGTGGCCCACCAGGTGTTGACCGGGGAAGTGAAGTACTTCTTGGCCAACCGCCTGCCGGGCGAAATCAATCCCGTCACCGGCGCGTACGTCACGCTGCGTTTCCTGCTGCGGGCCGCCTTCGGCCGCTGCGCGATCGCGAGCTGCTTCCGCGAAGGCAAGGAAGAGTTGGGCCTGGACCATTACGAAGTCCGCGGCTGGCGTTGCGTGCATCGACACTTTTACGTGAGCCAACTCAGCCACCTGTTCTGTGCCCGGGTGCGCCAGCAGTACGACGAGACGCCGGAAGGTCAGGTGGATCGCATCGACCGGCTCAGCGTGGAACAAGTCCGCAGCGCGATGAATGTCTGGCTCGACGCGGCGACCTTGCCGCCCGCGCCGCGCCAGCGGCGGTACGAGGAAGAGCTCGCCAAGCAGCAGTATTACCAGCGTCGCAACAAGCAGGCCCGCGCGTCCCACTGGAAGACCCGCATCCAGCAGTACACCGCGCTGGGGATCGACGTCCACAAGATCAAAACCTGTCTGCCCGACCCCTGAGAGCATGACCTACGCCGGCTCAAACCAACGACTTACAACAACTCAAAGAAACAATGTGGCGCTGTCCAATTAGGAGCATCGACGGGCTCGGAGGCGGCTCGGAGGCGGCTCGGAGGCCCGTCGTACTTCTTGTGCAGCTTCAATAAATGAACGGCCCTGCGGACTGCCGACAGTCTCTTGACCGGCGGCTTACATTTTACTCAACTAAAGCCACGATTGCCTCATGAAAAACCATTTGACCGGAGAGCCTTCATGCCCCGCACGTTACGCCGCGAGCAGCTTCGCACCGTCCAGCTTGTTCCGATCACCGCCTTCGACGCACAAGGCAAACTGGCCCTGGACCCGATGCGGCAATTGATGCAGCGTCTGTGCGACGCGGGCATTCGCGTGTTTATCCCGTGTGCCGGCAGTGCCGAATTCAACAGCCTCGCGGCCGACGAAATCACGGCCGTGATCCGCATGACTCGCGAGGTCGTGGGAGACGAAGCCGTGATCATGGCCCCGATTGGATTGCAGTTGCACTACGCGCTGGAGCTCGGCAAGCGATCGCTCGATGCGGGGGCCGATTGTGTGCTGATGATGCCGTTGGATTTCCCGTACATCTCGGATGCCGGAGCCCGCGATTACTATCTGGCGGTGCTCGATCAGTTGAATTGCCCGACGCTGGTGTATAAGAAAGCGGACGTGCCATCGAACAAGCTATTGTTGGAACTGGCGGATCACCCGAACCTGATCGGCGTGAAGTACGCGGTGAACGATCTGGACCTGTTCAACACCGTGGTGCAGCAGGACGGCGGGCGGGTCGATTGGTTCTGCGGTTCCGCCGAGCGCTACTCGCCGTACTTCGCGCTGGCTGGCTCGACAGGCTACACCAGCGGCGCCGGCAACATCTGCCCGCGGCTGACGCTGGCCATGCACGCCGCACTTGCCGCCGGCGATTGGACCGAAGCCCTGCGGCTGCAGCGCATCATCCTGCCGATCGAACACTATCGAGCCCGCGCGGCCAGTTCGTACAACATCTCCTTCCTGAAATACGCGATCACCCACACCGGCCTCGACTTCGGCCAACCCCGCCCGCCCCAACGCCGCCTGACCGCCGAAGAAATGCGCGAGGTCGACGAAATGATTCAACCGATTCTCGCGGCGGAAAACGAACTGGCCCCCTCGACTTCGCGCGAAACGGTTCGTTCGTCAGTTTGAGCGGGATCATCGTCAAGGTGGCCTCGGTCCGTTGAAGCACGGACATGCTACGCATAGTGCAATCGACCTTTTGGCTGCGGGACGTCGCGTCCCAGTTCTTGGGCTGTTTCGATCCACTCGCGCATGACAATTTCGGCGTTCGCAATGGCTTCCTGATATGTCTTGCCGTCTGCCGCGCAGCCGGGAAGCTCTGGGACTTCGGCGACAAACGCCTCGTCCTCTTCGCTCCAGTAGATGATGATTTCATATTTCAGCATTATCGGATTTCGCCCTCACCGCGGGCGCTACGGCTGGTAGCGATGCTTAGCCTTTGCGTCGCTTCGTGCCTTTCCGTCCCGTTTGGCGCTGGCGAGACGCATCACGAATCTCGTCCAGCGACGTTCGATTGACCCACGCTCGTCGCTCTTGAACGTAGTCGCCTCGTCCGTTTTCGAATTGCTGGAGAAAGCGGACCATCCCGGCGCGGCCCAAACGCTCGCGCAGCGCCTCCAGCCCTGCTTGCCGAATTTCTTCAAGTGTTTTCGGCATCGCCGCTCGCTCCCTGCTTACTTCTTCGGCTCGGTAGGCTTTCCCGATGATGATTGCGGCGGTTGAATTGCTGTGCCACCTTTCGGTGGCGTTAGTTTCGGAGGCAGTGCGACCTGGGGCTGATAGCCGAATTCGCCGTCTGGCCCTTTTGGTTGATAACCGCGCGTCGATTCATTTCCTTTCGTCGGACGATTCGTCGCCATAGTTCAGTTCTCCTATCTTGCGAAACTCAATAACTGCGATCTGATCACCCATGATCAGCACACCGCCGGTATCTTCAACAGGAGCCCAATCGCCCGTTTCCAAAGGGCGAAATAGTTCCTCGAGGTAAAGATCCCGCGTTTCGGTGTCGCTCGCCGCGAACGACCTGGGTCCGAATAATCCGTATACCCGTTGTCCGTCTTTCAGTGTAACCAAAACCCAATATGGATGCCCACGGCTGAAATGCCAATCCCAGGCCAGGGCAATCGGGTGAACCGTGCGGATTCCAAACCGAGCGAAAAACCGCACGACTCCTTCACGTTGCTGAAGCAGGCCGGAGACCACGCCCAGCGCCACCGGCGATACGAAAATTATGATTCCCAGGAAGATGCCGGCCCAGTACGGATGGTTCTGAGTCAACCCGGCACGGAAGATGATGAATAGCGCCCACGACCAGATTCCGTGGTTGACGCAGCTCAAGGTAAGAAAGTGCAGGAACCGCACTTCCGTTGCCGCGCTTCGCCGCGGCACAAAAAGCGACAAAACGCCCGCCCAAATGAAACCCGGTACCAGAAATCCAGCGGTGAAGAACACAAAGTCAAAACTCTCGAAAGTCACGACTTGCTCCCTTTGCTCGGTTGGAAATTATTTGGAAAATTTTGCGGTGGCCTCCTCGACGAGGCGGATTTCGGCGTCGGTCAGGCCGTAAAGCTGGTACACCAGTTGGTCGATCTGCCGGTCCGTGGCCTCGATCTGCCGCTGGAGCGCCGTCTTCTCGTGGCCCGTCTTTGCCTTCGCAAGCTGCTGATGAAGTGCCAGCATCTGCTCGACCAACTGCACCATGCGATTGTGACGTGATCGTTCCGGTGCTTTGTCAACGTCAACATCAGGTAACGCGATGTCTTCAATGTACTGCCGATTCAACGCGATGTAGCCGCCGCGAAACAGCGAACTTGTGCGGCACAGCCAGAATGTTGTCAACCTGCAATTCAGCAGACCGAGCAGAAACAGGGGCGACCATCCGACTTCAGCGTTCAATACGATCCCATAACCTCCGCCTCCGCCACCGCCGCTGCCGACAAAGTAATACTTTCCCTCGCCGTCCCAGGCAAAGCACGCTCCGTCAGCGATTGCGGGGGCGAGGATCTTGGGTTGCTCGAACCGCAAATGATTTTTCTTGTAGACGTAACCGTACCACGCCGCGCCAAGGCTCCCTTTGGCGCGAAGGACTAACCGAGCACGATTTGCTTGCAGGTATTCCCAGGTCAGCGGAAATCGTTGTTCATACTGATCGGCCGGAATGAGAGTTGAGGACTTGCCCGCGTTGTCATACGGAAAGATCAGGTGCTTGGGAGCCAGTGAAAGTGCGTAGCGTCGAATGTCGAGCGACCCTTTCAGAAACGGCTTGAGATGCGACGTTTCGAAAGCGTGCGTCTTTCCCGTGGCGACGGATTCGCACAGCAGTTGCGTCCTCTTGCGACCGACCTCGTTGACGATGAACACGTCGTCGGCATCGGTTTGCAGACCGACAAAGAGATGCGCAACGTCTTTCAATCGTCGCGAAAGTTGCGAAAGCCGCCGCATGACACTGGCCGCCGGGCCAACCTGGATGTTCCACGTCACGCCGTTGACGTCCTCGGCCAGGATTTCACCCCTTTCACCACGGCCCGACCTAATCCAGTCAGCAAGGTCGGTCACTTGTACGAAGCGGCAACGACTGCTGCGCTCCTTGGAAAGGAACAACAAGCAAGTGTAAGTGGTGGCAGACGCAAAGACTTGCTCGGAGCCAAAATGGACGATGTGCGACAGGTGTTTTCCTTCCGTCAAGTGAGTCCGCAATGGCTGCCCGTATGATGTGTTGAAAAACTTGTGAGGAAGAATGAATCCGAACTGGCCATTGGCATTGAGCAGCGAAAGACCGCGTTCGACGAACACCACGTAGATGTCGTAATTCCCTTTGCTCGCCGCAACGTACTTACCTTTGTAGAACTCGACCTCCGCCGGAGCCCACTCTTTCATCGTCTGAATGCGGATGTACGGCGGATTGCCGATCACCGCGTCGAAGCCGCCCGCCTTAAAAACTCCGGGGAATTCGGCGTGCCAGTCGAAGACGTTGATGCGCAGCCGTTGGTCGTCGTCGAACAGGCCCAACTGCTGGTTGTCGTAGAAGTCGGGGCCGATCAGGCTGTTGCCGCATTTGATGTTGCTGCCCAGATCGGGCAGCGCTCGCTCGTGCAGGAACCGCCGCTGGCGCTCGATCGACTCTTGGCTCTCGCCTTCCAGCACTTTCAACAACAGCGAGAGCTTGGTCACTTCGACCGCCTGCGCGTCGATGTCCACGCCGTAGATGTGGTCCAGCAGAATCCGCTTCCGCTCGGCCGTGGTCAGGCGGAAACTGCGCCGCGGTGGGTCGCTGGGCGACTTCGGCTGGTCGTGAGGGAAGCGATCCGCGCCGCCGCGCGTTTCGTAAATGGGCGGATCTTTGCCCTTCAGCCAGCGGTCGGGATCGTTGTCGCTGTACCACTTCAAATACCAATCGAGCAGATACTGATACGCGCCGATCAAGAACGAACCGCTGCCGCACGCCGGGTCGAGCACCGACAGCGGCGGCGAGCCTTTCGTGCGGCGAATTTGCCGCGGCGATTTGCCGTCGAGCAGCTTGCCGACGGTGTGCTGCACGATGTAATCGACGATGTACGTGGGCGTGTAGTAGACGCCGCCCGCTTTCTTCACCTCGGGCTTGTCCTCGACAACCGCCCGGTGGCCGCCGGTCAGGCGGATGACTTTTCCGAGGAACTGTTCGTACACCTGGCCGAGGATGTCGGCGCCGAGCACCGAGAATTCGTACGGACTTTCCGGGTAGTAGAGGTGCTTGAGGATGTCCTTGAGCGGCTTGTCGTCGATGTCCAGCGACAGGGTCAGTTCGTCGGGTTCTTCGGCGCGGTGCTTTTCCTTTTCAAAATGGAACAGGCCCGAGTTGTAGCGCTCGTCGGCCTGCCGCAGCAGATCGCGCAGCCGCAGGTAAACTTGCGGGCCGTTAAGCAGCGCCTGCAGCCGCCCGTAGGGCTCGATGCCGCGGTCCTCGCAGATGCGCAGGAAGATGATGCGGTCGATCGTGCGCTGCACGGCGAAGTTTAACTCGCGCTGCGAAAGCTGCGCGTTGCGCACGGCGATGTTTTTGGCCAGCAGGTCCCGCCATTGTTCGATCTCGCCCAGAAATGCCGCGTCCACTTCGGCCGTGCCGCGTTTGGCTCGTTTGGATTCGGCGTACTTGTCGAACGAGCCTTTCAAGATCGCTTCGCGCGAGAAGATCGAAGCGATTTCGTCCCAGCGGACGGCGTACTGGTCGCAGGTGATGTACAGTGTGCGCGCGGTCGAGGCTTTGTCCGTGTTGACAGGCCGAATGCGGCAATCGTAGATGGCCAACTCTTCAAAGTCCGTCAGGATGCTCAGCGGCAACTTGGCCGACCAGGCATAACGCCGCAATTGATAGGCGGGAGCCGGGTCGTCTTTCAAATTCACCGAGGGCTTCTTCGCCTCAACAAAATACTTCCGCACGCCGCCGATCCGCAACGAATAGTCCGGGGCTTTGGTGGCCCCGCCGATTTTGATCGCGTCCTCGTGGACGACCTCTTTGTAAGCTTCGGCGTAACCCTGTTCGTTGTCGACGTCCCAACCCAGGGCCTTTAACAACGGGTCGAGGAACTCGCGCCGCAGTTGCGTTTCGTTGTAGTTGCCCGCACGATAATCGTCGCGGTGCAAAGCGAATCGCTCGACCAATCGGATCACTTCCTGCGGTGCGGACAAAGCGAACACTCCCCGTGAGTAAAACCCGCCTCAATCATTCGTGCAGAGAGATTATGACGCAAACCGACCGGCCTGCAAAGAATAGTTCGGTTAGTCGGCGTCCGACGACAGCGGCTTGACGGCGCCGCATTCTTGGCAGGAGGGGAGCAGCGAATGGCGGATGGCGTTGCAGGCGGTACAGGGGGCTGCTGCGCCACTTCACGACGAATACGCCGGCCACAATCAGCAGCGGCGTGAGAAAACAGAGCTTTAGCGTTGCCATCAGCAATTCGTGCTGGCGATAGAGCGACTGATATTCGCGCTGGATCGGCACGCGCTTTTGCTGCAGTGTTTCATTCAGCTCCCGCTGCTGTTGCTTGAAGTCGCGAAGCTGCTCGTGCAGCCGCACGACGTCTTCGTTCAACTGCCGATGTCGTTCACAATGAATCCGAGCAGCCACTAGATCAACACGCCCTGGATGACCGCGAAGCCGCGCGCCAGCAGGCGCAGCGCCCAAGGGCCTTTGTTGGTGGGTGGTTGGGTCACGAAGAATGCTCGCTAACGACTGTAGCTCGACTCTCTGAG